>CAZIAG010000353.1:0-4467 GCA_964537375.1 uncultured Roseivirgaceae bacterium | reverse complement strand
GTGACGAAAATTTCTACGCGTTGAGTTCACCCTCTACCCTTACCCTGAAGGGGAGCGCGAGCAGACTCCGCTCATGGTACGGACCTTATTTGTGACGAAAATTTCTACGCGTTGAGTTCACCCTCTACCCTTACCCTGAAGGGGAGTGAAAGCAGACCCCGCTCATGGTACGGACCTTATTTGGTGACGAACATTTCTCCGCGTTGAGTTCACGCTCTACCCTTACCCTGAAGGGGAGCACGAGCAGACTCCGCTCATGGTACCGACCTTATTTGGTGACGAAAAATTTTCTCCTCACTCCAGGCTTCGGGTGATAGAGAATAGAGAATGCTCTCCAAACATAGGCGCAATGATCACCATGCCGGTATGAACAAAACGCTGGGCCCCCGACTATGCTTCGCTACATCGGGGTAGGTTTGGGCCTTGACCTAGAGATCTGGGATTCCACTCAGAAACTGACCTTGTAAGTGATATTCGGCAATATCCCCAGCTGTGTATCCCGAAAGATCGACTGACTCGCATGGATATAGCTTTCGCCGAGGACGGCCTGGTGGTTGAAGACGTTTTGAATATCCAGCTTCCACTCGGTTGTCACACGCGGTCTGTTGCGGCGGACCCCGATGGAAAAGTCGGCGCGAAATATATCATCCCCCTTCGTCGAAAACGGATTTGTTTCATCGATAACAGCGGTACCCTTTTCAATTGACGCCGCCAGGTCGATCGGAGAATACCACACCCCTCCGATGAACGAGATTCGCGTGTTCAGAAACAGCACCTTGTTCTTGCCGGGATCGCCTAGGCTAAACTCTTTCCCACCGATAAAATTTGCCACGCAATTGCTGTCAAATGCTGACCGCCGTTCAACTCCATCCCTAGGCGTGTACAACGAACGAAACAACGACAATGTCCCCATGTAATACAGCCCCTGGTGCAGGTACCGTTCGGCGGTGAATTCCACGCCATAGTTCCTCCCCTTCCCTGCATTCGCAAGACGGCGAGCCGTGTATCCTTCCAATTGATTCAACACGGAAAAAGTGCTGTGTGCCCAATCCTCCACGGGAACATCGAACAGCCGCTGGTAATACGCCTCGACTTTCAAATGCGTGTTGCTACCCAGCCGTCGATCATAACCCATAACCAAATGGAGCGCCTTGGCGATATCAAGACCACGGTTCGGCACACTAAGACCTTGCCCGGAACCGTCGTCAATCTTCGCCAAATAGGTCGAAACCGGTTCGAGCTTCGAATGCAGACCTACTCCGGCATTCAGCGAATGCTTTTCGGACAACTGCCACTTCAGGGCAGATCGCGGCTCCACCGAGTAATTTCCGTTCAACGCGAAGCGCAGGTAGTGCAAACCATTAACCCATGTAACCGCGTCGTTGAAGCGATGTTTCCAGGCGACGAACGCCTGCATCATATCCGCAGATCCATCGTCCGACAAGTGGTTCACCAGCTCGTCCGCGTCGAAATCCCATTCACTGGCATACATGTCGAAATTCATTCTCGTGACAATAACACCCGTCTCCATCTTGTTCTTTGCATTCACCTTGTAGTTATAGACGGCCGTTCCAACGAGGTTGCTCTTCCGGATTTCGCCCACCTCGATTTCGTAAAAGCTTTGGCCTTCATCAGGAATGGCGTAGCTAAACCTGTTCCCCGTGGTCGTAGTCGCCAGTGCGGTCCTCACATACATGTCGTCATTGATTTGCCAGATGTGATTTAAACCAACAACCCCAAGGTCGAATCGGCCATGGAAACGCCCGACAATGAACTTATTATCGTTCGGGTCTGTATCTTCTGCGTCGATGCCACTGATTCCACCCACGCCGAAAAGTGAAAAGTGATGCGACTGTCCGACCGGAAATTGCAACTTGAAAGACACGTCCTGGTATCGTGGAACGCCACCGAAGTCTACGATACCTGCGCGATCCAGCAGATCCAGTGCCGAATACCGGTAGTTTACGATATACGACGAACGATCTCCCTTGCGAAACGGTCCTTCCGCGGTAAGGTCGGCACCCAGGGTACTGATCGACGCGGTGTATTCCCGTTGCTCATTGTTTCCTCTTTTCATCTTCATATCGAATACACCGGATGTTACATCACCGTATTCGGGAGAGAAAGCGCCGGTGAGGAAATCTGAATTTGTCAGCATCTTGCTGCTGAGCGCGTTGATGGGGCCGCCGGTAGAACCTTCACCCGCGAAGTGATTCGGGTTGGGGATTGCTATACCTTCCAGCCTCCAGAGTATACCCTTCGGCGTATTGCCCCTGACGATGATATCGTTGTTCCCGGAAGGATTACCCACCACACCAGCGTAGCCGGATACCAGTCGGGCTGGGTCGTCAAACGAACCCGCATAGCGTTGTGTTTCCTCCACGGAAAAGTTATGCGTACTCAACAACGACATTTCATTGAGGGGCTCTCCCTTTTGGTCCTCCGCCGAGATCGTAATCGTTTCAAGCGCGTTGACGGACTCCGTCATCGCAATAGTCAATACCTCCTCTTTGGCCGCGGTCAGGAGCAAGTTTGCGAGGATTGCATCCTCATAACCCATATAAGTCACCCTCAGGGTAACGCGACCAATGGGCACGTTGGCGATCCTGAAGTTTCCATCAACATCGGAAATCGCGCCCAACAAGGGTTCGGACCCCAACACCACCACCGTCGCACCGATGAGCGGCGCCTGACTGTCATGGTCGATGATTGTTCCGCGTATGGTTTGATTAAGATTCTGCGCCGCAGCGGGGTGGGCGTTGGCGATCACGCACATTGTGATACCAACCGAAATAAGAAATTTCATGGTGATAAACGCATTGGTTTTCCCTTAAGGCAACTACAATGCGCAATACCCCTACTGAAATGTGAATATTTTTTTGGTGACAACCGGGAGGCCTGCTCGTGACTACGGCTCGGCCCAAACCTGCATTTTACGTACAATCGAATTGTAGTCCTCCCACGCCAGGAATTCCGCAGCGAGCTCCGCGCCGACCGCTTTTTCCATCTCGTAGAAATACTTTTCCTTCAACCTCAGCTCGCGTTCCGTGATGAGAATGAGATCGTATCCAAGGCGTTTGGCCAGGGCAGGCGTAAAGTCTTTCGCCTCACCGGAATAAAGACTGAAGATCTCGTATCCGTCGAGCAGGTTGTCGCACTCGTTTTCGTATGCTGTATAGATGGAAACGAATGGTTCGGATGTTCCCTCGGAAAGGGACACAGCAGCCTTCAGCATGTTCAACTTCGCTTGAAACGCGTGCTCAGCAGGTATCGCTGAAGCCTGAAAGCGGAATTCGTTCCACGGGCTCCCGTGAAAGATGCCAAAATGCTCCATCATATCCATCACCGTCTCCGCCTGCAAAAACTGAAACCCTATCACGCCGTTGAACTCCTCCTCAATCAGCTTATAATATTTTTTCCGAAGCTCAAGTTCGGTGAACCTACTCGAAAAATAGTTACGCGCTGCTTCACCCGCTTCGATGGCTGTACTGTTGTGGCCAAGGAAGGCTAATGCGTGCAATGCCCTGTGCGTGGCCGACGCCAGCTCAGCGTCCGCATCGACGTAACGCTCGTACAAAGGCCAAAAATCCTTCTCGTGCCAAACCGGTATTTCAATGCTGTTTTTCACCACCGAAAGCCGCCCTGAGGCGGATGATAACGAAGCGGAACTACCCTGAGATTGTGCAAATCCGGTCGCGGCGGCCAATGCTAAGGCCGGTATTAGGAGCGCTTTCATCTAACTGTTTTTAGTACGTTGAAAAAATACGTTTTCTCAGGTAGAGTTTCTGCATATTGGAGACCGGTGGTTGTCACCCCATTGGTTAAAAACTAATGCCATCGACCACTGTCACCTCCCCGGAATGAAGCATCACTGTCGTAGATGCAAGCGCCAGGTATTTGCAAAGACAAATAATCCGCGGAAGGTGTGTTAAGATCCTCCGTAATCTTTTATCTTCAGGCTATTACCCGGCTCCGATATGAAAAGAAGAACTTTTATCCACACCGTGGCGGGCATTTCTTCCCTGGCCGCATCGGCCTCGTTCGCCAACATCCTGGTCCCCGGACGGAAACAGAAACTTGGTGTTGCCTTGGTCGGACTGGGATACTACAGCACCGACCTGCTCGCACCCGCCCTGCAGCGAACGCAACATTGTTACCTGGCGGGAATCGTGACGGGAACACCATCCAAAGCCGAGGCGTGGAAACGACGGTATACTATTCCCGACGCCAATATTTACGACTACAGCTCGTTTGACCGTATCGCCAATAACGACGACGTCGACGTTATCTACGTCGTGTTGCCCCCGTCGATGCATGCAGAATACTCGATTCGGGCTGCCAGGGCGGGAAAACACGTCTGGTGTGAAAAACCGATGGCGCTGAACGTCACCGAATGCCGGCAAATGATCGATGCAGCTAAAGCCAATCGTGTCACACTGGCCATTGGTTATCGAATGCAGCATGAAC
>CAZIAG010000352.1:0-4471 GCA_964537375.1 uncultured Roseivirgaceae bacterium | reverse complement strand
TAGCAGGGTCTTCTTCATTTCTTGGACACTTTTTCAAGGATGGAAATATAATCATTAATGATGTGAAAGCCTTCTCTCAGCTGCACATCACTTTCGAGTTTTTCGCGCCACACCTCGTTAACCGATCTTACATGTTCATCGAGTTCCATATGCATGGCATCAAACGTATGATGAACCACGGAATAAGGGGCAGGCGTCTGAATATTCTCCGTTTCCTCGAGCATGGCGTACAATGGCGCGTAGTATGCGAGATTATCTTCTATGTCAAGAAGCACAGGCCTCCGGTCCCTAATTTCAGCAAGTGCGCTGCTGAATCGCAAGATTGCGTCAAACGAGGGTTCCGCGGCCACACGCCTGGCACTCAACTCCCGCAGCGTGTCCACCGGTAGAGGAGCCATCGGTCTCAGCCAGGTCTCTTTTTCGGCAGAGTCAGGCAAAATCGCTCCGGGTAATGATGCCTCGCAGTAATCGATGGAGTCATAAAGATCGGGCACTCGAATGTGTGGCACCAGGCCTGTTCGTTGAACAGTCGCACCGGTCACCCGATATATTTTTTGAACCGTGACACTGGCAAATGATTGTCCCGTTTGCTGGCGACCAAATGCGGGCAGATTCGCACCGAGCGGAAAGAGCGCCTGCCCTGTTGCCTTGCCAAATGTTTCGCTGCCTACGATGATTGCCCGGTTGTGGTCCTGGAGCGCAGCCGCGACAAATTCCGATGCGGATGCACTCAGGCGATTGACCATGATGACCAGCGGACCGCTATACACCATTCCACGGTTGACGTCTTTTAAGACATGAAATTCCCCGTTCTCCCTGACAACGGATACCGGACCCGCATCGATAAAAATTCCCACCATCGAAAGGGCTTCCTCCAACGATCCTCCGCCGTTCCACCGTAAATCGAAAATCAATCCGTCGATATCTTCTTTTTTCAGTTTGATGATTTCGCGGGCAACATCCTCAGCACATCGCGCGCCATCAGTTTCTCCCCAGTCCGTGTAGAAACCCGGCAGGGCGATATAACCGATCTTGCGTTCAGCATTGAGGAGAAAGCTCTTAACGACATTCGCGTCGTTCTTCATTTTCTCTTTTCGAAGCGTCACGCGTCTGCGGGTTCCCCCCGGCCTGGCCAATTCGATCTCCAGTTCCGTATGGTTGTCCTCCATCAGAATTTCTTCAACCTCTTCCAGACTCGCCCCTAGCAAATCGATCTCCGCTTTTCCTTCCCATTTCAGGCGTGTAATTACGTCACCAACGTTAATAAGTCCGGACCTCCAGGCCGGTCCGCCGGGACTCAGTTGGACGATGGTGATTTCACCCCGATCGTTTTCGTCGAGTGAAAAACCAAAATAGTATCCTTCACTACTCAAGGATGCCATGAAGTTCTCGACGGCCGAGGCCGACATGTAGGACGAATGCGGATCGAAAGCCTGCGCCATCGTACCTAGGTACAGGTCCCCCAGTTGCGCTTCAAACCCGGACGCATGATTTAACATCCGGTCAATTCCCCTGCGAACAAATGTTCGCGACAAGGCCAAAGCATCTGATGATGCCTTCGCAATAAACTCGGCATCGCTCAAGGAAGGTTCTCCCCGACGCATAGCGGCAAACCTTTCAACCATCTCGCGTTTCAACAGAACGATCATGCGGTGACGCAGTTGTTCCAACGTGCTGGCCCACAAGGAGTCAGGTGTTGCGTAGCCCGTGATATCGGCCACCCGATCATCGGGAATTGATTCCAACGTAACAAGACACCGCTCCAGCGCCTGGCGGTAGATCGACGCCAATGATGGAAGGAACAACCAACGCTTTCCGTTGAACTCTTCATCCAGCTCGTGGCGAAACTCCGAAAGCGCCTCGACCTCTCCTTTGAGGAAGATCACCCGCTCCGGGTCAAGGTCATCCATCAATCGGTCAAATACGTGTTCCGAAAAATGATTATCGATCGTCGGGGGGCTGACGTGATTCTCCAAGAGAATCGCTCTCAATCGTGCGAGGTCTGCTTTATGGTCGGTCTGTGCAAAGGCCGTGGACGTCAGCAAAATCGCGAAGATAACGAAAGGGAAAATCCGGCGTATCATTCACTCGACTTCGAAAGCAACGGAAACAAATTTCCACTCACCGTCATGGCGCAAGAGGGCGTCCGTACCGGACCATTGCATCAGCCAGTCAGGCGAGCCAAACCTGGCAGAATACCCAGCCCATCCTTGCGCAATGTTTTGCCTGTATATTATGGGCACACCTTCTATCCTTTCCTCGAAGATCGCCTGGCTATCGAGGCCGGGAGGCGCCTCCTTAATAAAGTCATCTATCGGAGTTATGTCCACCGAGGCAGTCGAATCGCCCGGCTGCTGCCAGATGGTAGTAATCGTAGCGTTCTTCCAAAAATGATCCCGATATCCTTCCCATTCCATGGCACTCAATGCATCATAATACGCGTGCAGATAGTCGGTAATTGCCTGATTGACGTCGTCGTTCACCAGGCTCGTGTTGGGTGTCGATTGGCGTCCCTGACATGCAGAGAAGGCAGAAAACAAGAGAAGTGCGGTGACTTTCATAACTTGAGAACCATAGCCAAGATAAGGATATTCACCCATATGAAAAATCCACATCACGTGGAGCTCTTGCGCTTGATCAAGGAATATGCGGGGGAAGCCCGGATCGATCCCCTCCTCGGCCACTACATCGGGAATGCGCACCCGGTCTATGCCATTCGTGCTCCACAACTGCGGACGATTGCACGCAACTGGATGGCACAACATCGGGATCTTACACCAAAACAACTGGAGGCGCTCTTATCGAGTTTGGTCAAGGGTCGATCAGCGACGGAGAAAATGCTGGCGGGTGTTCTTCTGGATTACGCGAGGAAGGAACAGCGCGCTATAAATCCCAGGTGTTTCGATGAATGGTTAGATCACGTCGAAGGCTGGGCGGAAGTGGATGCCCTTTGCACGAACAAATACACGGTAAGACAACTACCGTTGGATTGGTCTCAATGGAAAAAACAATTGCGGCAGTTTGCAAGGTCAAAACAAATTCAAAAAAGACGGGCGTCGCTGGTGCTTCTTTGCGCGCCGTTGCGAAAGATCGATGATCCACAATTTTTACAAACCGCGCTCGAAAACGTGCAACTACTCAAGCATGAGAAGGCAGTGCTCATTACAAAGGCAATCTCATGGGTACTGAGAAGCGCTGTAAAATTTCACAAACATGCAATTGTCGAATTCATTCGAAACAATCGCACGACACTTCCTGCCATCGCAGTGCGCGAAACCACGAAGGTCATTGAGACTGGCCGAAAGTGACCAGGCAGACATTACAACTGCCCCCACTCCACGTTATTCTGTCGATTTTAGACCGCAGACGGCCAATCTTCAGCGCGAGGCATGATCTTGAAAGCAGATTCACGAAAAGGGATTATGAGATTCTTATCGACACGCGCTCATGGGATAATGGACTACCTGATGGGCATATTGTTAATAGCCGCTCCGTGGCTGTTCGATTTTGCACGCGGCGGAGCAGAGACCTGGGTTCCTGTCATTTTGGGTGCAGGCGTCATTCTGTATAGTTTGATGACTGATTACGAATACGGTCTGTCGCCAGCCATATCGATGCGCACACACCTGAAGCTCGACCTTCTGTCGGGTATTCTTCTTGCTGCCTCGCCGTGGCTGTTCGGTTTCAGTGATTATATCTTTCTGCCTCATTTGATTGTGGGTATTCTTGAGGTCGGTGCTTCCTTAGTTACCCATACGGTCCCGGCGAACATGTCGAGGCATGCAGCACATCGTCACGGCCATGCTCATTGACGCTCAGTACCTTTTTAAGAAAGCCGGCATGGTCCGGCTTTTTTCTTATTAGGACGACTTGTAAATATTTCACGGGTTGCTGCGAAATGAAGACACCATTAAACGTCACAGAAAAATTGAGTGGCAGTCATCTCATGGAAGGAGAGATGACGCCAGCCGTGGACCAGGTGATGTCCTTGATGTAGTTGTGCTGCGCGACGGCAAAGAACACCTGAAGATAGAACTCCAGGACCGGGAGAAGTTGCAACCGGCGACGTTGAGGCCACGGCTGCGCGTAAAAATGGAACCCTCGAAGATCTGGCTCCCCGAGGGTCCTTTTTGTAGTGTGAAGTGGAGCCGCAGACTCCTGTATTTTCTGCGTTTTCAAGCTGAAATCCCAATTTTTCAAGAACGAAGGTTCAAAAAGGGTAGTTTTTTGACCTGTTTTGCTGTAAAAACGGTAATTCCTATGAGAAGTTTCTGTATTAAGATAGAAAGTTTTCCCGACCAGTGAGTATGGCGTAGTCCCTGTTCTGTTTAGAAAGTTTCATTCCGATATAGTGGTGTCACGCCCAGTGAGTTTGTAATTTTTTATAAAAAACTATAAAGGTATGCTGGGGTACAGAATTTCCCTAAAAAAAAATGAACGTCCCGGCCATGTCCATATGGGGGGTGGGTAT
>CAZIAG010000351.1:0-4481 GCA_964537375.1 uncultured Roseivirgaceae bacterium | reverse complement strand
TTACCACCGTCAACCTCCACACTCGATTCGACGAAAGCAGAGCTGGCTTCGGTATCAAGGCTTCGTCATTTAAGCGTGGAATACTTACAACGACCGATTTCCTCGCCACCTACGGATATTCCGTTCCGCTGAACAAGACGAATGCGATTCACTTCGGACTATCCGGCGGCGCGATAACCAATTCAATCGACCTCACCGAATCGGATGGCACCGACCCTGCAATCGCAAACTACTTAGCGAACAACATTCAACCCGCCGCAAGCTTCGGGTTCATGTTCAAGTCGAAATCCGGGCTCAATTTTGGCGTAGCACTTCCTCAGCTCCTCGTGCCCAGGTTCAACAGCGCCGCAAACTTCGAGAACACAAACATCTCGCCCATCGACAACGTGGTCGCATCAATGTATTTCCGGCGAAAGGTAGAGGGCAGGGTAGTCACCCGTAAGGTACGCGGGGTAAGAAGAAGGGTAAAGACCGACGATGCCTATGCACCGCTGGAGTTGTACGCGATGTACAAGTACGAGGCCGCAGGCAACAACCAGTTTGAAGTGATGGGTAAAGTGAACCTTTCTCAGAATTTCTGGCTCGGCGCATCGTATCGGCAATCGTACGGACTTGCGGGATCACTCGGTATTATGGCGGACCGGTTTACTCTCGCCTACTCCTACGAACCAGGAAATCAACCTGTGCCGGCATTTTCACAGGGAAGTCACGAGATTCAAATCGGCCTTCGTCTTGGCCAGGAAAAGAGCGCCGAACGCCCTATGCCTGAATTGCGTTCGTTGATGAAGGCGCCGTCGGAACAGCGACATTTAGCGCGTTTCCAGCACCAGGACGACCCTGCCGCGCTTGAAGGACAGGAAAAAGCGTCCAAAAAGAGATATTATGTGGTCGTGCGGTCATACAACGACTTCGCCGCGGCGGATGCGTACATGAAGGATCTCAGCAAACAGAAATACAACGCGCAGATATTCTATTACTCGGTCGACAAGAAATACCACGTGTACGTCTTTGACACGACTAAAGCCGGCGAAGCTTCACAGGAGGTCAGAAACCTGAAGAACTATACAAAATTGAAACAGGCCCGCGTACTCACCGTCGAAGAATAGGTTACGCCGGGACTTGCGGACGAATATATGAAGACTATGGATCACACGGGGATGCACTTGAGACGCTTGATAACGGCGGCCCTCTTCCTGGCGACGGCGCTGTCCGCACTAGGGCAACAACCTGTTATTCTATCCGTCGACAAGGCATCAGCGCGCGCCGGCGAGATCGTCACGCTGCAGGGCAATGATTTCGGCAACAACGCCAGCAACCTGGTAGTCCAATTCGGAGCAGCGCGCGGAAGTATCAACTTCGCATCCGACCAGCTCGTCGAAGTAGTCGTTCCCTCCGGGGCTTCTTACGACCAGATCGCGTTGTCGAACATTGCTTCAGGACGAACTGCCTATTCCCCTTCGAACTTTCTATACAGCTTCGGTGGATTACACGGCATCGCGGCGAGCCACTTCCAGGGCCAGGTAGATTTCGACTCGGAGCGAGGACTCTATGATCTTTGCATGTGCGACTTCGACAACGACGGCAGGACCGACATCATCACCGCCAACGACAACTCGAACTTCATCACGCTCATGGCGAACACCACTACGGCGCCGGGACTCTCCAATATCACCTTTAACCGGATTCCAATCCTGCTCAACACGAGGTCACTTCACGTCACCTGTGGCGACTTGAACGGCGATGGAAAAAAAGATTTCGTCGTAAGCGAAGGGGGAACGATTGGCGACCGGGTATTTGTCTATCAAAACACCAGTTCCGGTCCGGGAGATTTTTCCTTTTCTGCTCAGGCTATTCGTCTTACCGGACGGAAGGTAAAGCAAGTCGCCATTGGCGACCTTGATCTCGACGGGCGCCCGGAGATCGCGGTGACTAACCAGAACGGAAACAACATCAGCATCCTCAGCAACCAAAGCACCCCGGCCGCGATCAGTTTTTCAGCCACACCGGTTGACCTCACCATTCCGGAGGCCGGGAACACCGACGCGATCAGCATCGAGGACCTCAACGGCGACCTCTTGCCCGAATTGATAACCAGTCAATTCCTTACGGCGACCAGCAACGTCTTCATTGCGAAGAATAACAGTTCGGCGGGAAACATCACGTTTAGCGAAATCGTCAAGTTATCGATCGGCGGTACAGTCGTCAACGTAAAAGCCGGCGACCTGGATAACGACGGCAAGCCGGACCTCGCCGCGACGCAACTCCTGGCCGGAACGCTGGCCGTGTTCAGGAATCAATCCACCGGCAGCGCATTATCCTTTGCAGCACCGGTTCAGTTTGCCTTTGGTGACCGCCCCTGGGGGATCGACCTCGGCGACCTCGACGGCGACGGAGCGATTGACCTGACTGTCGCATCACTCACCACGCCCATGATTGCCGTCTTCAACAACAAGAGTACCCCGGGCAACCTGTCGTTTCAGAAGGTTGACAAGACCACCACGTACATCAACCGCAACCTTTCGATAGGCGATATCGACGGCGACGGTAAACCGGAGATCGCCTTCACCAGTATTGACGACAACAACAATGGCGTGCTGGCATCCAAAGTCTCTGTCTTCCGAAACGCGGTATGCCTTGAACCGGTCCTCGGCCCCGAGGGTCCGCATAATATCTGCGCCGGACTGACCTTTCGCCTTTCGACAACACCGAGTGCCGGCACGCTCTACGAATGGAATGACGGGACCGGTGTGGTGGCATCCGGACCTGATCCGTTTTTTGAAGTAACGTCAACGGGTACCTACACGGTGACGGCCATCGCAGAAGGCGGAGCCTGCACAAGAACGTCAAACAGCGTTTCTGTGACGGTGGGCAACGGCACCACTACCGGTCAATTAAATCCGGCCAGTAACGGTCCGATCTGTATTGGCAGTACGATGACCTTGTCTGCAGACAACGTCGGTGCCGATGAATACCAATGGACAGGACCCAACGGTTACACCGGAACCGGCACCTCTCCCGCCTCGATAACTGACTTTCGGGAAGAAAACGCGGGTCGGTATTATGTCCAGGCTATCGTCAACGGGTGCGTAGCCCAGGAAGCATCGGTCGTGGTTGAGGCGATCGCTGTACCCAACTTTGTCGTCAACAGGACCGGAGCGGACATTGTTTGCCCCCCGGAGACGATGACGTTGACCATTGCACCGAATCCGGGCAACTATTCATACCAGTGGTTTGAAT
The DNA here is from genome assembly GCA_964537375.1 of uncultured Roseivirgaceae bacterium. Taxonomy (GTDB): domain Bacteria; phylum Bacteroidota; class Bacteroidia; order Cytophagales; family Cyclobacteriaceae; genus Chryseosolibacter. Next base: position 1,244 of record CAZIAG010000351.1, on the reverse strand, counting down.
CAAGCTCAGGCGCGCTTTCCGGTGAAACGGGACCCAGCCTGACGGTAACACAGGATGGTGAATATTATGCTGAGGCCAGCTATGTCCCAAACCCGGCATGTGCAGCCGTCCAGACAGAGCCGGTCACAATCACCTTTGCCACCGCCCCGACGCCCGACTTTACTGCGCCCGCTACGGCTTGCGTCGGAGAATCTGTACAGTTCACAAACACGTCAACCTTCGACGGTGCACAGACACCGGAATATTCCTGGGACTTCGGTGAAGGGGGGCAATCAACCGAAAGTGATCCTCAGCATAGTTTCGGGGTTGCCGCAACGTATGCCGTGAAGCTGACGCTTTCCTACACGGATGGCGCCTGTGCCGAGCAGGTCGTGAAAAACATTTCCATCCGCACAGCTCCTCCTCTGTCGATCACCAGCGCCAGCAATACCTTTTCAATGTGTGAAGGAGATACGTTGATATTGACAGGTACGGACGGTTTTGCTTCTTATGTCTGGACCACTGGCGCGACCACAACGGAGATCGAGGTCACGGAAGAAGGAACTTATGAACTGGACGCGACGACCACGGATGGCTGCACGATCACCGCTTCGGCCGACGTGACGTACTTGCCCTCGCCGGACGTCACGGCCACCGCGGAGCCAGGTAATATCGCCGAGGGTGAGACGTCGCAACTCTTTGCCGTGGGTGCAGAATCGTATCGGTGGGAACCCGCTGAAACCCTGTCATCAGCCACGATCCCGGATCCGGTGGCCACACCCCTCGTCACGACCATTTACACGGCCTTTGGAACCGGGTCGAATGGATGTGTCGGGCAGGATACGGTGATGGTCGTGGTGAAGGGAGGATCCGTGTACGCCAAGATCTTTCCCTCCAAATTCTTTTCACCAGATAACGGTGACGACGTCGGACAGTTCTGGCTCGTCGAAAACATCGAAAGCTTTCCGGAATGCGAAGTCGCGATCTTCGATATAAAGGGTATCCAGGTCTACGAAGCGAAACCGTACAGGAACGATTGGGACGGCACCTTCAACGGGACAAAATTACCAGACGGCGTCTATTACTTTATCATCCGGTGCGACGGCGACCAGGGCAACCCGAAGACCGGGAGCATCACGATTCTTCGATAACCCGCTCTTCTTTTTGAGGGTGAATTTGAGCCTTGGACCATGGGCCTTGGTCCTTGGGATTTGAAACCCCAACATGTCTCCGCGTTGAGTTCGCTCTCTACCCTTGCCCTAAAG
>CAZIAG010000350.1:0-4494 GCA_964537375.1 uncultured Roseivirgaceae bacterium | reverse complement strand
AAACATAATTGCCATCGTACCCCGGCAACCGAATGCGGTTCAACGGTGGTCTGATAGAACGACGCGGAAGAGGACGACATACACATACGGTGTCACCGCTGTCGACCGCAATCACAATGAAAGTCCGCTGGGTGAACCAGTTATGGTGCGGACGCGTGGAAAAAGGGCTCCCGTCAGGGAGGTTTCCCCCGATTGATCCAAGGCATTTTTGCGCCTTTTTCGAGGTGCTTTTGCACAAACAAAAACAGTGATATTCCCAAATCACCGTTTTCAGTGATGGAAACGGCTATTCAAATGGAAAAATTTGGAAAGGTTAGCGCAAGCTCACCTAAAACTCCTTTAACCCTTACCATCATGAAAAAATTTTTACGATGCTTCTTATGGGCAGTGGTAATGTGCCTGAGCTACGAGGCTGCGATGGCGCAGTCCCGCGTAGTGACAGGAACGGTTGTCAGCGCGGCTGATAACACGCCACTACCCGGTGTTACTGTTGCATTGAAAGGAAAGACGAGCGGGACTTTGACGGACGCGGACGGAAAGTATTCCATCAGTGCAGAATCAACCGATGTGCTGGTTTTCAGTTTCATCGGATTCGAGACCTATGAACAGACGGTCGGAAGTTCCGCCCAGATCAATGTTCAGTTGGTCGAAGGGATTGAAACCCTCCAGGAAGTCGTGGTCGTTGGTTATGGCGAACAAACCAAGGCCAACCTGACTGGTGCAGTGGCATCGGTCGACACCAAGCTGTTGGACTCACGTCCGATTGCGGATGCCGGTCGCGCCTTGCAAGGGACGACGCCGGGTCTTAATATCGTTATCCCCAGCGGTGAAGTTGGGTCAGATCCGTTGATCAAAATCCGCGGACAACTTGGGTCGCTTCAGGGCGGTTCCCAGCCGCTGATTCTGCTGGACAACGTTGAAATTCCCTCTATTCAAATGGTGAATCCGAACGATATCGAGTCCATCTCGGTATTGAAGGACGCAGCGTCTGCTTCGATTTACGGGGCGAAGGCTGCGTTCGGTGTTATTCTGATCACCACCAAGAAAGGTGCGAAGACAGAAGGGGTGAAAGTGTCCTACACTGGGAACCTTTCCTTCCAGAACCTGTCGAAGAAAATGGAGATGGGTACTATCGACGCCATGGAATACACGATGCATGCTTTTGAGCGTGTGGGCGCAACGCGCGCAGGTGCTTTCTGGATCGTGACCCGCGAAGGTTGGGAGCGCGCCAAAGACTGGCAGGAGCAATGGGGAGGTGTAGTTAAGCCTGACGACCCGATGCTTTACGGTCGCGACTGGTATGTTGATGCCAACAACTTCAAGATCGGCTTGAGGATGTACGATCCGTACGACTACATGGTCGAAGAGTGGACACCCACCAATCGTCACAACCTTTCTGTCAACGGAAAGAGCGGCAGGACCAATTACAACCTCAGCTTTGGCTTTATTGATCAAACCGGTCTTATCAAGCCTGCGAAGCGCGACGACTTCCAGCGTTATAACGGATCAGTGCAGATCGGCACAGAGGTCAACGATTGGCTGAAATTCAACATGGGGACGATCTATTCCAAGCGTGTAAAGCACTATCCGTACGCGACGAACTCTACGACGGCTGACCCCTGGCTGTACCTGTACCGCTGGGCAGCAACGTACCCCATGACCACGGAGGACGGCGAACCGATCAGGAGCCCTTATTGGGAAATGGCGATGGCCAACACGGCATTCCAGGAAACGAACTATGCCAGCATGAATGGCGGATTCACCCTTACGCCTACCAAAGACTGGACGATCAAATTTGATTACACGCATGCCAATGAGGAATACATCAACAAGCGGCCGGGTACTCGTTTCACGGGGAGAGACTCGTGGAGTGCCGCCGTGCCGAAGTATGATGAGAACGGCAACCGTATCTACGTGAACAGTGCCGGTGAAGTGGTAGCGTCTACTGCGCCAGGTGCAATGCCGGCGTATCAGTTGAATCAAACCACTTACACGGGCGTTGGTGCAAACCCTGACCACGTCTACCGGTACTCGGGCAATGAGCAGTGGAACACGATCAACATGTATACTACGTATGACCTCAGCATAAACGAGGACCAGAACTTCCGGTTTATGGCGGGGCTGAACCGCGTGGGATTTGAAAGCGCGTACAACTGGTCGCAGGTTACCCAGTTGATCGATTATTCGAACCCTCAGTTTGACCTGGCAACAGGAACGCAAACGACGAGCGGTGGCGAGTATTGGGAATCACAGCTCGGTTTCTTTGGCCGTGTGAATTACAACTTCCGCGAGAAGTATTTGTTGGAGGCGAACATCAGGCGTGACGGATCATCGAAATTCCCTGACCACCTCAAGTGGCAATGGTTCCCTTCGTTCTCTGCCGGATGGCGCCTGAACGAAGAATCGTGGATGGACTGGTCCAGCAGCTATGTTGACGAACTGAAGTTGCGTGCATCATGGGGAACGATTGGAGATCAGTCCGTTGGCAATGCTCTGTACGTTCCTACGATGGGCGGCTCGCTCAACACCTGGATTATTTCCAATGCACGTCTCTATCAGTTTGGTACTCCGCCGGCGGTTTCCCAGTCTATTACATGGCAGGATATCACCACGCTTGACTTAGGTGTGGATGCCCGCGTGTTCAGAGGGAAAGCCGGCATTTCGTTTGACTGGTTCAGGCGCGATACGGAGAACATGATCGTACCGCAAGAAGGTATTCCCGGAACTTTTGGTGTGGGTGCTCCTCAAAGCAACCTCGGTTCGTTGCGGACCAAAGGCTTTGAAATTGCGCTCGACTACGGTCACCAGTTCAACAACGGACTTCGTATCAACGTTGTAGCGACGCTGGCCGACGCCGTAACCAAGATCACCAAATACGGCAGCACGAAAAGCATTGACAGCTGGTATGTCGGGAAGACTTATGGTGAGATCTGGGGATATGAGACCGACAGGCTCTATCAGATTGACGATTTTGTGTACGATAATAATGGCGACCTCGTTCTTATCACATCCGAAGACGGATTCCTCGTGTATCAGTTGGCAGATGAGAACGCGGCTACGCAGGGTAGCCTTCAGGCCGGTAACTTCCGGTTTGGCCCCGGCGATGTGAAGTTCAAGGATTTGAACGGCGATGGCGTGATCGATGATGGAAACCGACTGATTGACGATCACGGTGACCTGAAGGTCATTGGTAACTCGACACCGCGCTATGAGTATAGCTTCCGGGTGAACCTGGAGTTCAAGGGTTTCGATCTTGGAGTCTTCATGCACGGCATCGGAAAACGCGAAGTTTGGGGTGACGGGTTCCTTGCGATTCCCGGATACAACTCTGCAGATGGTGCCATGCCGCAGGCATTTGCCGGCAACTTCTGGCGCGAAGACCGTCCGAATGCATTCTATCCTCGCCCTTACAACCAGGCGGGTAGCAGCACGACGCTCAATATGCAGCGCCAGACTCGTTATTTGCTGGATATGTCTTACCTGAGGATTAAGAACATCACGTTGGGTTACACGTTGCCTCAGTCGCTGACACAGAAATACCACGTGAACAAACTGCGCGTATACGGCTCGTTGGAGAATTTCTTCACCTTCGATCACCTGGGAGATTTGCCGATCGATCCGGAAGAAATCGCCGGTTACTCGATGTGGAATACTTCAAACTACAACCTGGGACGCACCGGAGTTGGGGTTCCAACCTTCAAGAGTGCATCGGTGGGAATTCAATTGGACTTCTAAAATTTGAATCATGAAAAAGTTATCAATCATACTTCTTACCATGCTGGCTCTGGGCGGTTGCGAGGATTTCCTCGATCGACCGCAGCTGACCGCCATGAATGATGAAACGTATTGGACGAGCGAGAACAATCTCCGGCTCTTTGCCAACGGATTCTATCCGGCCTACTTTATGGGCTACAACGTGAGCTTCGGCGTTGAATACACGCCGTTGCGTGGGTATACCTTCTGTGACGACCTCACCTACACCGGAAAGCAGGCGAACTTTGAAGCACAGGCACCAGATTCAAGAAGTGCGGTTGCCGAAAATACGTCCTGGCTTAGCACCTACGGAGGGCCAACCTGGAACTTCGCATGGGTGCGCAAGGCGAATCTTTTCCTCGACAGGATTGAGGGCATGAAGGACACTTACCTGAACGAAGACCAGTATAAGCATTGGACGGCCGTGGCTCGTTTCTTTCGAGGATTTGAATATGCCCGGCTGGTGAGTGTGTTCGGCGATGTACCGTACTATGGACGAGTGATCGGAGATACGGAGCTCGACGAGTTGTACAAGGATCGTGATGACAGGTCCTTTGTAATGGACCAGGTTTACGAGGATTTCGTTTACGTTCTGAACAACATGCGTTTGTCGGATGGTAATGCACAGTACCTCAACCGTTATATCGCTGCGGGATTCATTTCCCGGCTGATGTTGTTTGAAGGCACCTGGCAAAAGTACCATTTGGGTGACAATACCCAGGCGTCGAAGTACCTTCAGCT
>CAZIAG010000349.1:0-4503 GCA_964537375.1 uncultured Roseivirgaceae bacterium | reverse complement strand
ACATGCTGTTGCCACATGCCGGGTAAGGTTCCCATATTGCTGAATTTTTCGGCGATATCGAACGGAGCGAGTATCCTGGTGCAAGGTCATCTCACCTACACCAATATCAAGGATTTAAGCTTCATTGAATTTGGACGCCGAAAGACTTTTCGAACGTTGATGTCCCTTTATCGAACGCGGGCCTATGGTCGGAAGTCTGCACGACTGGAGTTTGATAAGGGACACGTTGAGGTGATGACTGACGCGGATGGATCATTTCTGGTGAAGACCTCGGCTGTTCCTTCAAATGCCACCTTGCAAAAAGTATCGCTGGAATCTGGTCGTGAAGCGAAGGTCATCGACAATCTTTACTATCGCGAGGTGCAGTTGATCTCTGCCCAATGTGTTGTTATCTCCGACATTGATGATACGCTGTTGCACTCTTTTATCCATAGCAAGTTCCGGATGTTTCGTACGCTCATGTTCACGTCGATGGAGAAGAGAAAGGCGGTAAAGGATATGTTCGACCTGATCTCGTGGTTTTCGGCGAAGGGCGCCGCATCATTCTATCTCTCGAACAGTGAACAAAATCTGTATCCTCTCATCTATCGGTTCCTTCTCTATAACAAGTTTCCGCCGGGGCCTATCTTCCTGAAGAAACTCCGCGGCCTTTGGGAGGTCATCGCCAACATCAAACGGCCGCTCACTCATTTGCACAAGGAACAAATACTTGATGAGGTGATGGCGTTCTTCCCTGACCGAAAGTTTATTCTCATGGGAGATAATACACAAAATGACCTATTAATCTACCTCTTTGCTGCGGAACGATTTCCCGGCCGTGTAAGTCATGTCATCATACGCAAGGTCGTCAGTAAAAAACAAGATCAACGTATCCTTTCCCATTTCCAATCGCGTTTGAAGGGAACTGACACGGAGATTTTCTACTCACGAGATTTTCCGGATAAGCTCGATGATTCCTTCGGTTAGGATAAAGACACATCAGCGAGGTAGCGCAGGAGGTTTTCGGTAACGCGCGGTGGTGTCAACCTCACGATGGTGTTTCGGGCCGTGGTCAGCAGGGGATTTTCCAACTGAATCATTCTACCAAGCCGCAGCGAGTCGTTGACGATCTTTGTTGTGCGCGGAATTCGTTTTCGTTCAAAGGCAATGAATGCCTCTTCGGGTGAAGTTTGTGCCGCGAGTGTATTCGCCAGTATCGCAGCATCCTCGGTAGCCATGCATGCACCCTGCCCCATGTTTGGGGTGGTAGCATGAGCGGCATCGCCCAGAAGGAGTACGCGTCCAAACGCAAAACGTGTCAATGGCTTAAGGTCGATGATGTCAGCCCAGATGAGTCGGTCCTCCGGTGTGCTGTTAATGATATCAGTGACGGGAAAATGGAAATCGCTAAAAAGGTTTACCAGGTCGCCTTTCGTAATGGCGCGCATCCGTGGATCAGCCTGGGGTGCGTTTAGTGTCGCGAACCAATAGACCCGGTTGCCGGCGAGGGGAACGATGCCGAACCGTTTTCCCCGGCCCCAGGTTTCTGTGCTCGTGTCCATATCTACACCGTCGGGTATGTCGTCGGCCACGCCCCGCCAGCACGTGTAACCGGAATAGCGGGGAAGACTTTCGGGCAGATACTTTTTTCGAATTACGGAATGGATGCCGTCCACGGCAATGAGGTAATCCGCCCTTTCTGTGGTTCCATCGCTGAACGTAATAGTCACCCCGCTATTGTCCTGTTCCGCGTTCACGCAGGTCTTGCTCAATCGGATGGTGCCGGGGCTGAGGTGTTCGGCGAGAATAGCATGCAGATCGGCGCGATGAATGGCAAAGCTGTTGACCACACCCAGTTTGCGACTCATCTCGATAGCGTTGGTAGCGGCCAGGGGTTTTCCCCGAACGTTCAGGATGCGCATCGAATTAAGAGCCTTTCCGCGGGGAATGACCGCCTCGGCAACGCCAATATCCATAAGGGCGCGGATTGCATTGGCCGCAAGTATCAGGCCGGCCCCAACAGGACGAAGCTCCGGCGCCCCCTCGTAAACGTTGACCGTGAAGCCTTTTTTCTGAAGTGCAATAGCTGTGGTAAGCCCGCCGATGCCGCCACCGACGATAGCGAAGGACTTATCTTTCATGCTGCTGTGCACGCATCCGGTTACGATTGCGAATCCTGCGCTTCGTGCCTTGCTCCTCCTGGATAAAAAGTTCAAAATTTCGCCTGGCAACCTGGAAATGCTTCAGGTACGATGTGACTGTTGGGTGTGGTCTTAGGGAGATGTGGTTTTCCATACGAGACGTTTCTTCTACCGGTTTGACAACTGTAAAGTCGTTAACCCCTATCCAATTATTTCAGGGGCATCAAAAAAACGTCGGGAGTCAGGCTCCATTGTATGCCCCAAATAATCATTCTATACGGAGAGTACCCCCCGGGGGTTTTACCTGTTGGTCTTTTCCCGATTAGGGACACTGAAATCTGTTAAGTCGTTGTAATAAGCGACAAACAAAAAAACCGCCCGGATACCCGCGGCGGTTTCTGAACCTGTAAGCAAAGTGGTTTTTAATATTGTTTTTATTTGATGTCTGGCTGAGGCGTAACCCGCAGATAGGGCTTGATTCGGGTATAGCCTTTCGGAAATTTGGCGGGGATGTCCTCATCCTTAACCGCTGAGGTGATGATCACGTCCTCGCCCTGGTTCCAGTCGGCCGGCGTGGCTACGCTGTAATTGGCAGTTAGCTGCAGGGAATCGATTACGCGCAGGATCTCGTTGAAGTTGCGTCCGGTCGAGGCAGGGTAAGTGATCATGAGTTTGATCTTTTTGTCGGGCCCAATCACAAAAACCGAGCGGACCGTGAACTTATCCGTCACGTTGGGGTGGATCATGCCGTAGAGGTTAGCCACCTTGAACTCAGGATCGGCAATGAGCGGGTAATCAACGTTGCATTGCTGCGTTTCGTTGATGTCGCCAATCCACTTCATATGCGATTCAAGCGGATCGGCACTGATCGCGATCACTTTCACGTTTCGCTTTTCGAATTCCGGTCGGAGTCTTGCTACCGAGCCGAGCTCGGTGGTACACACCGGCGTAAAGTCTGCCGGATGAGAAAACAGGACACCCCATTTATCGCCCAGCCATTCGTGAAAACGAATGGTGCCTTCAGTGGTTTCGGCTGTGAAGTCAGGGGCAAGATCACCCAATCTCAGTGACATGGTTTTTTTCGTTTAGTGGTATAAAGTCGTCGGCCTTCTCAAGTCGCAGACCGTTTTCTTTTTTTCTTCGAGATAAGTTTTTTCTCCCGATTGACAAGGTCTTCGAGCGTGCTTTTTTTCAGCATCTCCACCGTTGCATTGCGTACGTCAAGAAACGTAGAACGTACGGCGCAGGTTTGCTCGTCGACACATTCGTTACACCGTTCGTAGAATTTGTAGGTTGCACACGGCACCGCGGCTATTGCTCCGTCAAACAAGCGAACCACCTCGGCAAGGTTGACGTCTTTGCGTTCGCGTCGCAGAAAGTAGCCTCCGCCTTTGCCCGGCCGGCTACCCAGGATACCCGCCCTCTTCAAGTCGAGAAGGATTGCCTCAAGGAACTTCTTGGGAATGAAGCACGCCTCGGACACGTCGCGAATCAAGTATTTCTCCCCCGGCCTTTTTGCCATGTGTACCAGGGCATGAACAGCGTATTTACATTTCTTCGAAAGCATAGGTTAAGCGGAGGCCGAAAGTTATGGCCAATTTCAACACTATAAACCATTCAACGGAATCAAAGTTCATTTATCTTTGCGCCGTCGAGACGAACCGCCGAAGTAGCTCAGCTGGTAGAGCAACGGTTTCGTAAACCGTAGGTCGTGGGTTCAAGTCCCATCTTCGGCTCAATGAATTTTCAGCACCTGCTACTCGTCGGTGTGGGTGGTTTCTTTGGCAGTATTGCCCGCTACCTGACCTCGCGATTTGCAGACCAACGACTCGCGAGCCTGCTACCCTACGGCACCTTGGTCGTAAATGTAACGGGTTCGTTCATCCTGGGATTGGTGATTGGCTGGCTGGTTGGCAAAGCCGATGCAGGGAATCTTCGTGTGCTTCTCGCCACTGGTTTCTGCGGGGGATTCACAACTTTCTCGACGTTCGCCCTGGAGAATTACTCGCTCTTCACCCGGAAAGAGCCGGGACATGCCGTCCTTTATATTGTGCTCAGTCTCGTCCTTTCCATCGGCGCCGTCTTTTCTGGAATCTGGTTGGCGCGGGGCAATAGTATGGTTTCATAAGCTTGCCACTAAACCAGGGAACCTATTTCCCCCGGATCGGTTGTTAAAATTCCCAAAGCTTTATACATTTGTCGCCCCGTTGAGAGACGGGTTTTTGTTTCCCTGCCCAGGTGGTGAAATTGGTAGACACGCTACTTTGAGGGGGTAGTGCCTTAACCGGTGTGCTGGTTCGAATCCAGTCCTGGGCACCAGAAACAGAAACCGAAGTGGTGGAATTGGTAGACACGCACGTTTCAGGGGCGTGTGTCGCAAGAC
>CAZIAG010000348.1:0-4545 GCA_964537375.1 uncultured Roseivirgaceae bacterium | reverse complement strand
CCCATATCCCATCAATCTTATCCCAACGATCCTCTTTTACAGAGAACGCAAACGAACTTTGATCCACATCCCCGCGCTCCAGCGACAACATAAGGTCCTTGCTGTATGTAGTGCCGGGGTCATCGTATTCGTACCATAACCCAGTCGAGTCTACACCGATTCGAAGGGTCTTATTGATTGTTCGCCCCAGAATAAGGTTGGGGTCGTGGTTGAACAATGCACGAACATCGTCAGCCAAGACCTCATCAAAGAACCCGGCGGAAATCCTTTCTTTGAATCCCCCGAAGTCCTCCGAGAGCGTATTGAATTTTGCTGCATACCCCCGGCCCATCGGTGATCCGTCGTCGCGCTTACGGAGTTCCACAGTTCCAGGAATAAACCGGCGCATCGCCTCCGGGTCTAGTGTTTTAATGTAGTCCTGTTTAAACATGTTCGTGGCCGTTGGTTTGAATTTTCAAGCCCATTTCTTTCAATAGGTCGGCGATTGATCGCACGTCTCCACTTCTTTTCTCTTTCGCTGAAGTTGTTGCTATGAGTTTGTTCATGAACTCTTCGACTTTATCCACGCGGATCATATTCATAGGCACATATCCGAACTCACCGCCTTCCACCGGGTTTTGATCTTCAAGAGCAAGGAAGTGATTGAGAGGTACACCCATTTGCCACATCGTCCGGTAACCCTCCATTCTGGTTTTGAAGTCGCCGGCAAGTAGGCCGTTTAAATTGAAGTCGAAGTAGTCAGGCGTCTCACTGATTTGATTTGATTCAGGCAGGCACTTCGCGTCCAACTCCTGCATGAAGTTTTGAATTATCGGTGTGAGTGTGTAGGTTTTGTACACAAGCGATTGCTGCTCGGCGTTCGCGAATGTGGCCCGATCATAATCCTGCAAAAAGGTAGGGGGCAGGCGGAATAATGAACAGATGTCCTGCTTTGTCGCCTTGCTGATTTCGAGGAGCTGTAAGTCTGCTGGGGAAAAACTGATAGGGTGATATTTCAACCCGCCATACGCCACTGGGACGCCACCGCCAACTTGGCCGCTCCAATACTGCCCGATTTGCTTCACTTGCTCTTCGGTGATCGGCTGATCCGATGCGAGGTATCCGGGCGGTTTCACTTTGAAAACCTTCCCGCGGTATTTCTGCGACTGAATCGCGAAACCCATCGTTTCCGCATTGTGTCGGATAATAGAAACCGGTTTTTTACCGTCGAGTGTGAATGGCTTTAAGACAATGATGTCGTCTGGGTTCCAGAGCTTACCGGTTTTGACTTCCTTATAATACAGCGTGCCGTCCGGCATGCACACGCGGTACATATCCCAAGGCGCAACGAGTCCGAGTTTTTCAACGTCGCCATACACGGTTTTATACACTGGTGCGTATGACTCGGCCCAGCCCAACGCGCCGGCCACCATAGCAAAAGCCCAGTTGTAGGCGGTCATTTCGTTGTTCGGCTTCCGGGAAATAAGGTAGTGCAGTCGGTTGGCGCGTTGTACTTTTCGCACGTCGCCATCCTGGCGTTTCAGTGACTTTGGGAGTGCCGCGACATCTTCGGAAATAACTTTGATGCAGGCGCTTACGGCGGCAATTCGGAAAGCGGTATTTTCATTGACAATTTCTCCGGCGGCATTTTGTTCGCCGAAGATTTGGCCCCACCATTCAGACCAATGGGAAAGAGAGTGAGAGCGTTTGGCCCATGAGGCATTAATGCCACCACGGGAAATATCAAGATTAAGCCGTCCTACCTGTAAACGCATTCTATTTATGAATGAAAGTTTACTTCAACAAAGGTGGCTATACTTTGTGAATACGGGTATGGAACAATGTTCCGTATTTTTACCGGGAGAGGGTCCGCTTTGTTTTTCGCTCCCGGACTTTTCGGAATGAGTCAAAGCCTGAGTAGTGCGGCCGGCCTATCAATTTAATATGTTCTTCCTCGGTGATTTCATACGCTTTTGATTGAGAAATGCCCTGCCGAAGGTGGTACTCAAATCTTTCGTTGAATCCCTGTGAGGTTAGTATGTGAATCAGCTCTACCATAGTCATCAATCCCAATCGGGGTTACTATCTGGTATTACATAAAACCCTGAAACTTTTGCTTCAATCTTGTCCCTGTTCACCCACATCCCTATTGCGTTCACCAATGCCCGGATGCCGTCAATGTATCCGGATTTTGATTTGTCGAGGATGATGTTTCCGTTTGCGTCCATCCGGGCGGTTACGTTTCCATTGTTCCACCTTAACACCGGGTGCCCGCCGTGCCGGATTTTCCCTTGAAGGATCAACCGTTCCAGCATCTTTGTTGGTTCCGTCTGCGCGGCCATTGACTGGCTGAACTCATAGAAGTTCATGCTCCGCGCGTTGAATCTATTAATTAGCATTTGCGCATTCCAGCGGTCGTAACCGGAACCACGAATATTGAACTCGCTGTATTTCTGAACGACAAAGTTTTCGATGTAGTCGTAGTCAGTCGCGTCGCCGGGTGTGGTGAATAAGAACCCATCACGAATCCAATCGCGGTAATTTTTTTTGTCCTTGCGTTCCCTTTCGCGTAGTCCCTCCTCAGGAATCCATGACCAGCAAAGGACATCGTGAATGCCGTCGCTGTCTGGCTCGGAGAAAAGCGCAAACGCACAAAATGCCTGCGTACTGGCAAGGTCGAGTCCGCCATACCATTTTTTCCCGGTGTCAAGTTTTGGTTTCCCGGCGCACTGCATCCATTTCCGGTCGGGAATCCATATCTTGGCGGCATCCGTCCATATATTCAGGTGCTTGGTTTTGAAATTTACCTCCGTGGCCGCGCCTTCGTTTCGTGCTTTGCGATATTCGTCGAGCAGAAAATCCTCTGTTACAGTTACGCCTAAATTCGGGTTGGACTTAACCCACATTTCCGGCTTTTCCCACTCCTTATCCGGGTCGTCGAGGGTGTAGATCACGCCGAAATATGCGTCGTCCTCGGTGATGCCCTGCAGGATTTCAATAACGGACTTCCGGATCGTGGAGTAACATGGTTTTTGCTGATCGAATCCCGCCGTCGTGATGATGTTGAACATCGGCTGCGCCCGGCTGCCGGCTCCTGAGTTCAGAATGTGGAGCGCGTCCAGCGTCGGGTGTTCGTGCATTTCGTCAATCACGCCCCATGATGGATCGTGGCCGTCCTCCGTGTCCTGATCGCGTCCAATCGCGGCCATGAATGAACCTGTTGAAGGCATGACTACACGAAGGATTTGATCTTTGCGCTTGGTGTACTCGTAATACTTGTCGATTACCGGGGTGGCCTTCGCGACTTTGGCGGCATCATTGAGAGCAATTAGTGCCTGGTCCTTCTTTGTGGCGGCAAACCAGATTTGCGCACCTTGCTCACCGTCAAGGAACAAATGCCCGTTGGCCTTGATTGCTTCGCGGGTGGTCTTGCCGTCTTTACGGGCGACTTCAACGTATGAGGTTCGGAATCGCCTAGTGCCGTCTTTGCGCTTCCAGCCCATTTGCACCCAAAACTCGAATTGCTGATGAGGGGAGAGGATGATTTTTTTCCCTGCGAATCGTTTGTTCTTGTGCGCGTGGAAAAGGTGCGCAAAATCTATCCAGCGTTGGGCCTCATGCGGATCAAAAACAAGCCCGCGTTTGTGTCCTTTTTCAAGATCATTGACGTGCCGCCGACACGCGAGCTTCACATACTCACAGGCGAGTATTTTTCCAGAAAGAACATCTTTTATGTATTGTTCTGCCGGGTGGAGTTTTGCCATTTCCTGAAATTATCCCTACCTTTACTTTGATAGAGGTTTCAGGTTTTAGAGAGCCCATCGCGCCGGGATTTTGAGAGGGTCCCGGCGTTTTTTATCCGTACATAGCGTGCCGGACCAATCTCAATAATTTATCGTAGAACAAACTGTCACCTCGCTTCACTTCCTGCCAAAATTCCGTTGACATTGTTACTACTTTGAATCCTTTGTACTTCAAATCAACATATCCAAGACCGTTGCGCTCGTAATACTCAACCGTGAATACCCTCATGCTGTTTTCGTTAACCGTCTCAACTTTTCTTCATCAGGGTTTTCATCCTTCGCCTTGCCCACGCTTATTCGTGTTCGTGATGAAGGTGTGAACCCAAATTCCACCGCGATTTTCAGCGCATTTGCAAGGTGTTTGTTCCCTGAATTTACCGCCGGGTGGGCCGTGAGGTATTCTTCGCCTGCTTTGTTCGTTAGCGTGATGTATTTTTCCTTTTTCACCGCGTCGCGGTCGGCGTAATATTCCTGCATTTCCAGACAGTAAGCTGTAACCAGGGAAAGGTCGGTTTCTGTGAGTACTCCGCGGGCTTTTAACTGCGTGACAACGCGGTCCCATTCCTGTTTCCCGTAGTCGCCTAAAAATTCCGGCGCGTTCGGTGTTTCTGTGAGCGGATCGAAGGTTAATTCGTCCGCAAAATTTCGGTCGGCCCGCCATGTTCCGGCGGCTTTTTTCTGATCTGTCGGTTTTGGTTTCGTTCCTCTTTTCCCCATAGCTTTTACCCCTTTTTAATGAAACTTGCCATGCGCGTTTTTTTGC
>CAZIAG010000347.1:3778-4551 GCA_964537375.1 uncultured Roseivirgaceae bacterium | reverse complement strand
AAACTGCTCCGCTGCAATCGTAACGAAGACTGCCCAATAGCCGACTCCAAAACCGATGGCAAAACAATTCACATAAAACAAGGACGCACTATCGGAAGGTGTGAAGAGAAACAGCAAGATAAATGCAAGGGTAAGCAGAATGAACGCCGCGACGACCTTCTTTCTCGACCTGAACCACTGACTAAAGAAACCGCTAGACAGGTCGCCGGCAGCGAGGCCGAAGTAACTGTACATAACGGCGTCGCCGGAAAGGATTTCACCTTTGATGCCAAGGGCGCGCGAAAATTCCGGCGAAAAGGTGATGAGGATCCCGATCGAATACCAAATCGGCAGGCCGATAAGAATGCATCCAAGGAAACGTTTTAATCGCGAGCCGCGTGTAAAAAGCTGTAGCATGTTTCCCCTCGTGATACCGCTCTCTTTCGTTTTCAGAAACATGCCCGACTCGAGGACGCTGATGCGCGCAATCAGCAACATGAGGCCGAGTCCTCCGCCGATAAAATAGGCGATCTGCCAATCGAAGGTCTTTGAAATGTAGTTTGCCAACACGGCGCCCATGAGCCCCACCGTGGCGATGATGGTGGTGCCGTAGCCCCTAAGGTGAGTCGGCAGCGTCTCTGAAACCAGCGTAACACCAGCACCAAGTTCACCGGCCAGGCCAATACCGGCGATGAAGCGAAGCCAGACATACTGATCGACACTAGCGACAAAACCGTTGGCGATATTCGCAAGCGAGTACAGCAGAATGGAGCCAAACAATACCGAGAGACGAC
>CAZIAG010000347.1:0-3768 GCA_964537375.1 uncultured Roseivirgaceae bacterium | reverse complement strand
GCCCATGATTCCCCAGATGATACCTCCGACCAGCAGGCCACCCATTTGCCACATAAGAAGATATTCTCCCGCATTGAACAATTCCTCCTGCGGAACTCCCAGCGAGATCAAACTTGGGCGTCGGACGATACTGAATAAAAGGAGATCATATATGTCGACAAAGTATCCGAGTGCAGCAACGATGACGGGTAGACTGAGGACGCGTTTCAGATCGTCTTTCTTCATCGGGGTTCAGATGTTTCTGGAAATATATGGATTTTTTGACCCAATGATCGATCGTTCATTTTGCGTTAGGCTTACGGGTTGCCCACGCAAACAAAGCCCAAGGGTACGAAGGCCCAGCGTTTTGTTCATCCTGGCATGGTCATCATTGCGTCTGTTTGACCTATTGGCCTGAAGCCAGAATATTGGCCCCGGGGGGGCATCACGGTCAGGGCCACCACGTCAGGGCGACACGCGCGCCAAAATGAGGCCGATGGCGCCAAAAATACGGCGCCACCCGTTTACCCAGGGGCATAACCCCTGGTCCAACCCCTGCATAACTGCCGGTTATTACTCTTGTATTACTCTTGTATTACTCTTGTATTACTCTTGAATTACTCTTGTATTACTCCTTATGGGTGTTTTACGATAGGTTTGGTCTGGAGTCCTAACATATCGGTCAAATTCATGGCCAGTTTGACATCAATTTTACGTTTCCGGGAAGTTTAGGTTGGAAATTTAGGTTGTACGATTCTTTCGAAAAAGGACACGAACCAGGGCGAGTGTGGAACTCCGGAAACGGAGACACAGAACATGCCATATTCCGAGCCACGTGCATCCGAAGTGGTGTTCACTCATTAACTTTAAAGCCTTGAATTGATTAATCACAACCTAAACGCCTTTACCTATGACCCGCCTTCCTTTCCTTTTACTTGCCTTGGCTTTTTTGTTGCCGTTGACTACTACCGCCCAAAGAAAAAAGGCGGAGAGCCGGTCAACCGCAACGTTTGACGAGAAACTATATAACGCCCTTGAATGGCGGTGCATTGGTCCGTTCCGCGGTGGACGGTCTGCAGCCGTGACGGGCGTTCCCGGAAAGCCGAACCTCTATTATTTCGGATCGACGGGCGGAGGTGTGTGGCGAACTACCGACGCGGGCAATACCTGGGAAAATATTTCCGATGGATATTTTGGTGGCTCAATCGGTGCGGTCGCCGTTAGCGAATGGGATAACAACGTGATCTATGTGGGCGGTGGGGAAAAGACCGTACGCGGAAATGTATCCTACGGTTACGGGATGTGGAAATCCGTGGATGCCGGGAAAACGTGGAAATCGATAGGCCTAAAGAATGCAAGGCATGTTCCCCGAATCCGGATTCATCCAAGAGATCCCGATGTCGTCTATGCTGCTGTACTCGGCGACCTGTTCAAATCTTCGAATGAGCGGGGCGTTTACCGCTCCAGGGATGGTGGTCAAAGCTGGGAAAGAATATTGTTTGCCAATGCCGACGCGGGCGCAGTCGATCTCGTTATGGATCCCAACAATCCACGGATACTTTATGCGACCACCTGGCGGGTAAGGCGCACACCGTATAGCCTTGAAAGTGGCGGTGAAGGGTCGGCTCTTTGGAAAACTACAGATGGTGGCGACACGTGGACAAATATTTCTTCAAACGAGGGGCTTCCCCGCGGGACATGGGGCATCGCCGGTGTAGCCGTGTCGCCCGTGAACTCCGACCGGGTTTACGCGATCATTGAAAATGACCAGGGTGGCGTCTACCGATCGGATGATGGCGGATCCACATGGCGGAAGATGAACGAGGATCGGGCTATGCGACAGCGCGCGTGGTATTACACACGCATTTATGCCGACACGCACGATGAAGATGTCGTGTACGTTCTCAACGTGCGATATCACCGATCAAAAGACGGAGGCAGGACGTTTGAATCTTTCAATTCAAGGCACAGCGACCATCACGACCTGTGGATTTCTCCGGAGGACAATCAACGGATGATCGTCGGTAATGACGGAGGGGCGCAAATTACGTTTGATGGTGGTGAAAACTGGACCACATATTACAACCAACCTACCGCACAGTTCTACCGTGTTGTTACCGACAATCATTTTCCTTATCGCATCTATGGTGCACAACAGGACAATTCTACAATAAGAATACTCCATCGCACGGATGGGTGGTCGATTACCGAGCGCGACTGGGAACCCACCGCAGGGAGCGAAAGTGGTCACCTGGCTGTCGATCCGCGGGACAATGATGTTGTTTACGGCGGAAACTATGGTGGCTATCTCTCCCGTGTAAATCATCGAACCGGTGAAGAGCGTAATGTCAATGTGTGGCCCGATAACCCGATGGGACATGGGGCGGAGGGAGCAAAGTATCGCTTTCAATGGAACTTTCCCATATTTGTATCGCCGCACGATCCTTCGAAAGTATATGCGACCTCTCAGCACGTTCATATGACAACCAACGGCGGCGAGAGTTGGTCGATTATCAGTCCTGATCTCACGCGAAACGATCCGACAAAACTTGGCCCGTCCGGCGGCCCCATTACGAAGGACAACACGAGCGTCGAGTATTATTGTACAATCTTTGCGGGTGCCGAATCCCCTTATGAAAAGGATGTGATCATTGTCGGGTCGGACGATGGTCTGCTGCACATCACCCGCGACGGAGGTGCACGCTGGGAAAACATCACCCCCCCGCAAATGCCGGAATGGTCGATGATCAACAGCGTGGAATTTGATCCGTTTGTAAAGGGAGGAGCCTACATTGCCACCACGCGTTACAAGTTAGGCGATTATCGCCCCTATCTCTTTAGCACAAAGGACTATGGAAAAACGTGGACGCAGATTACAAATGGTATCAACCCTGAGCATTTTACTCGTGTCGTACGAGCAGACCCCAAGCGGAAAGGTCTTCTCTATGCCGGAACCGAAAGCGGCATGTACGTCTCGTTCGATGACGGCGCAAGCTGGAAGCCTTTTCAACTGAATCTTCCCATTGTGCCCATTACCGATCTTACGATTAAGAACGATAATCTCATAGCCGCCACGCAGGGCAGGAGTTTTTGGATCATCGACGATTTGACGCCCCTGCATCAATTGAACGAATCAATCGCCAACAGTGAGTTTCACCTGTACAAACCGATGCCGAGTTACCGCATGTTCGGGGGCCAGCGCCGGACCCCTTCGAAGACCGAAGGCCAGAATCATCCAGGCGGTGTGATGATCCATTTTTACCTTAAGGACACCGTTAATACTACGGCTTCACTCGAAGTCCTGGAAGCGAACGGGGCCCTCATCAGGAAATTTGCTACCAAGCCGGATAAGAAAAAAGCAGAGGGCGAACTCAAGATTCGTCCTGGGATGAACCGTCTCGTGTGGGATATGCGCTACGCCGAGGCTGAAGGATTCGACGGGCTAATACTTTGGGCGGCGCGCCTTTCGGGACCGAGAGCCGTACCCGGAATCTATAAGGCAAGGCTTACCGTCAATGGCACGACGCAGGAGACCGACTTTGAGATCGTCAAGGATCCTCGAACATCCGGTACCCACGAAGACATACGTGCCCAGTTCGACTTCCTCATCGCGGTCAGGGATAAGGTAACGGAAACACATCGCGCCATAAAGAGGATACGCCAAACCCGGGATCAGATTAATCGTGTCACTGAACCCTTCAAAGAAGATGACGCCATGCAGGACGTCGTTGAAATGGGGAAAGATCTTAATGAAAAATTAAAACGGATCGAAGAGACCCTGTACCAAAC
>CAZIAG010000346.1:0-4552 GCA_964537375.1 uncultured Roseivirgaceae bacterium | reverse complement strand
GGCATAGCCGTCAGGCTAAGAGGCGGAACGACTGATAATCAGTGCATTACGACAAAGGCCTGCCGTGAGGCAAGCCTCTAAGTTTTTTTCCTGATATTTGACATATTGTTTATGTTTTTTAAAAGCCGGATTGTGTTCGTTATCAACGTTGCAATTCGGCTTTGTTCTTTGATAGCCTAATTTACGCATAGCCATATCGTTATGCAACTTCTTTGAGTAGAATTTTCTCTAACGGATCGGTGCGCTTGTTGCGCCTTTCCAGCAATAGTCGTTGGTAACTAATTTCATAAAGCTCCTTGAGATGTTGGACTAACCTGTCACCTCCGCGTAGGATGCATTCCCGGAGCTTGAGCTTAAATGATGGCATGGAAACGGTCTTTAAGAACTTTAGCATGCTCAGCGGTTTTCTGGCATGCTTTAAGACAATGGCGAAGAAACTTGTACCAATTTGCGTATTGATCATCAGGAGCAATAGGGTTGCATAGAGATAGCATTCAAATCGATGTCGATGCATTTTTCTTATCCTATGAACGTGAAAGAATGATTTCCATGCCTTGAAGCGAAGTTCTATTTGCCACCTGAGGCGATAGATGGTCCGGACTTTCTCAGTTGAAATCCACTCACCTGGTATATTGGTAATAAATATGTTTAACCTTGCCCGGCATCTGTATTCATCGGTTACTGTGTACCCCTTCTTCTTTGCCTCCTTCTCTGCTTTGGCAATCCGCCGATTTACTTGTTCATCAGGCAATAATTCAACAATCATTCGGTTGGGATGCTTGTCTTTTCCAAGGAGAATGGGAATCTCGATATGGGTTAATCCTTTCTTTCTTAATTTTTTATGAACTTCCTTAAAGTCGATTTTCTCTCCTGTAGAAGCATTATAGCAGTCAGCATGATACCCAAGTCGGCTGATGTAGTAAGCGCCTCGCTCTTGGATTTCTTTCAGAACCGCTAACAAAAAATAGCCTAGGTCCCGAAGGTAAAGATCCCCTGGCTTGATATCTTGGATTGTCCGCAGGGCAACGGTTACATCCTGCACCAACGCATCCGTTACCAGCAATTCACTTGGATTGCGTCCGAGTAAATCAAACTCGTATTGAATATGCGTGCCGGCTCCTGTGGCGGCTCCGCCACTACCCGGATAATACTCCTTCAAGTGCCTCGGCAACTGGAATCGGATTGAATCTTTGATCTTGACAGAACTGAAATGCCTTAACTCCTCCTGGATGTTTGCATGGTCAATGTCAGCTGAGAGTTGAGCAGACAGTACACGATCAAGCAGGGCCTTTATGAATAACGCGGTCTCTGGTCGGCTCAACCGTTCCCCCAAACTTTGTTTCTTGATGTCCAGGTCCCACTGATGTTTCAATGCGACGCAATGGTCTTCCAGACTTATCAACTCACCGTGTACCTCTCTGAATAGTATTGTATCCAGAGCCTTCTGCGGCGTTAACTTCGACGCTCGCTTCAAAAATCCCGTCTCACGCGCAATAACGTCCAGTTCCTCATTACTAAATGTGTCCCCAATGCTATTTGCCATGCTGACAACCTGAACGCCGGCTTCTTTCAAGCCCGGCGTCCCTAAATCTTTTTTCCTGAAAGACTAGCAAACCCAAAAAAATGCATGCGCAATCGTTTGTTATGCAGCCGTTTCCCTTAGCCTGACGGCTATGCCCTTCAGGGGGCAGCGCTGTAGGCGCAGGGGGCAACTCCTTGCAAGCTTTGCGCCTCTGCGTGAAAGTTAAGTCCGGGTAAAATCAAACCACCGCCAACCGCGACGCAGAAAGCACCCAATTGAGTTCACACCCCAACCGGGAAACGAGAAAAGAGCAATCCGTACCGGGGTACCTTAAAAAAATAATTCATATTTACGACCAACGAACCTGCAACACCTAAACAATCAAACAACATGGCGCAACAAAAAGATCAATCCGACAAATCCCCCTCACAACAAGACCTGACTCCCAAAGTCACCGGCCTTGGCGGAATATTCTTTTTCTCGGAAAACCCGGACAAAACCAAAGAGTGGTACTCAAAGAACCTGGGACTTGAAGTAAACCAATGGGGATCAACCTTTGAATTCCGAAATGCGAATCGGCCCGACGAAATAAACTACCTGCAATGGAGTCCCTTCAAGCAGGGAAGCGAATACTTTTCTCCCTCAAAGAAGGAGTTCATGATTAACTACCGCGTTCAGAACCTCGAGGGACTCATAACCAAACTCAGAGAGAATGGAGTCACCATTCTCGACGAGGTCGAGACCTACGATTACGGAAAGTTTGTACACATCATGGACGCCGAAGGAAACAAGATAGAATTGTGGGAGCCGGTAGACCACGTGTTTACGGCCATGGGAGGTAAGACGACGAAGTAGATGGTGAGGGTTGGAATTATTGCTCGCGTTCTCAGGCTTTGCCGAATTCGAAATAATCCCCAACTTCACCTTCAACAAAAAACCCCGATCATGAGAAAAATAACGATCCTGCTCTTAGTCCTTTTTTCGTTTCCCAATTTCGCGCAAAGCAAACTCAACACACCCGCGGGCGAACTGGTTTTGCAAAGATTGTCAACAGCGACCAAACCCGTGCCACCCTCTCAGACTTCCACTCAAGAGTGGTAATCCTCAACTTCTGGGGACCGTGGTGCGGTCCATGCATCCAGGCGCTGCCTCATCTCGAGGCGTTGCAAAAACAATTCAGCAACGATGTCCAGGTTCTCACCATCACCGATGAATCCGAAGAGCGAATCAACCGGTTCCTGACAAAAAGGGAGTTGTCTTTGCCAGTGGTCCTTGACCACGATAGAAAACTTGCCGCTGCCTTCCCTTACCGCATGGTGTCCCACACCGTGGTTATTGATAAAGACGGAGTCGTCAGGGCAGTAACGACCCCGGAAAAGGTCACCGAAGAAATTCTAAAGAAGGTCATCGCCGGCCAGCCCGTCGACTTACCCGAAAAGATTGATGTTATCGACTTTGATCCTTCCAAGCCGTTATCCGGAAACGAAAACTTCACCTACCAGGTGACCGTCACGCCCTACCAGAATGGATTCCCGTCGATGTCGAACCCTTTCGGCGTGGGCGTATACCGGGGCAGGAGGATACTGTGCATTAACCTGGCCCCTCAGTCGCTGTATGAAGTCGCTTATCGGTTTCCCGTCAGCACAAGGACGGTGATCGAAGTGGAGGACAAGACCGCATTCTCGTGGACACCACAAACGGCCATCTGTTTCGATTTGATCGTTCCCGACGAAATGGGAGAAAATCGGTTCGAGATCATGAAACAGCACCTGGGCAATCTATTTCCTTACAGGGCCACCATCGAAAAACGGCTAAGGGATTGTCGTGTGCTGAAACCAATCGCCGGCCAGGCCATCAAGCTCACGCCTGCCGCCGGTGGGTCAGAAGAGACGAGCTACAGCGGAAGAGGATTCTCAATGAAAACCGGCAGCATGAAATCTGTCTGCGAATTCCTGGAGTCGATGTTCAATGTTCCTGTTATCGATGAGACCTCCCTCACCGGCATGTACGATGTCCAATTGAGTTGGTACAACGAAGATCCCAACCAAATCCATGAAGAGTTGAGAAAACTGGGATTGGCATTGACAGAGGAGCGCCGAGCGATTGAAGTCCTGGTGATTTACGATAAATGATTTAGGGCGGTGGTCACGACGGCAGGAGCGGGCATGAACTGCGGCCTGATGCTCATCGATTTTCAGGAGGAAGACCTTGGAAGAATTCAAGCGATTGCCGGCGGACACGGAAGGGAACCGGCAATTTATCCCAAACAGCCGGAACCAAAATCCCTGGCGAGCCGTCTGTATCCCAGGCGACTTTAACCAATTACCATCATGGCAACGACATCCTTCCTCACCGGCACGCGCAAGTTCTTCCAATATTACAAGGGACTTGCGGAAAAGGCGATCGCGCAGCTTGACGATACACAAATCAACTGGCGCCCGAATGAAGCGAGCAACAGTGTGGCCATTCTGGTACATCACCTCACGGGCAACATGCTTTCGCGGTTCACTGACTTCCTCACCGCGGATGGCGAGAAACCGTGGCGGAACAGGGATGCGGAGTTCGAAGAAGGGTACGCCACGAAGGCTGAGATGATGGAGGCGTGGGATAAGGGTTGGAATGTATTGTTCGGGGCTATGGATTCCGTTTCCGAGGCCGACCTGGACCGAATCATTTACATCCGCAATGAGGGTCAAAGCGTTATGGACGCGTTCCAGCGGCAGTTGGCCCACTACGCGAGCCATATTGGGCAAATCCTCTACATTGCCAAGCTCTTGAAGGGCGAGGCCTGGCAGTCTCTATCGATCCCAAAAGGCGGGAGCGGAGCCTACAACCAAGGGAAATTCTCCGAGGAAAAGACCATCCGCCATTTCACCGACAAAGCCTGACCGGCCATTTGGAAATTGTAGTCAGACATTTAAATTTGCATTCCCTTTTGGGGAATTCGTCAGGCGATGGCCGGCGACCGATGCGGGAGTAGCTCAGTTGGTAGAGCATCACCTTGCCAAGGTGAGGGTCGCGAGTTCGAGT
>CAZIAG010000345.1:0-4553 GCA_964537375.1 uncultured Roseivirgaceae bacterium | reverse complement strand
ATGGATGAACACCTCGGTGTCCGTGTCGCTGTGGAATGTGTGCCCCTTGGCAATCAAGTCTTGCTTAAGCGCACTGTAATTCTCAATGATGCCATTGTGGATAATCGCCAGCTTGCCGGTCGCCGAATAATGCGGATGCGCGTTCTCGTCGTTTGGCTCGCCGTGCGTAGCCCAACGCGTATGCCCAATGCCGATGTGGCTGGCGAGTTCCTTCCCTTTGAGATAAGCCTCAAGGTCGGCAACTTTTCCCTTCTTTTTGTAAATGTTCAGGCCTCCGTTCAGCAGTGCGATTCCGGCGCTATCATAGCCGCGATACTCTAACCTCTTCAGTCCTTTGATGATAACGTCATGTGCCTGCCTTGGACCAACGTAAGCTACAATTCCGCACATAAAAAATGTTCTATTCTTTTTGATCTAGGGTTGCATACCCGTTGGGCGTGTGTAGTACACCCTAAGTTTTACAGCATTCTCCGGAAAAACCAGCCGTTCAACCGACTTGCCAAACGGCGGATTCGACGGAACGAGTGCAAAATACCGTAATAAGGGTTTCTGCTCATCTTTGATGGATAATTGATGCACAAAGCGCGTCATAAATCCATTGTAACGATCTCCGTCGTCGGCTAGTTCAAGCTGAAATATCTGTCCTTCACCCATCGGTGCAAAATAACGGTCTGCCGTGTCAGTCACCGCCAGGTATTGATCATACGCGGCAAGCATTCGCAAATCTTCCTGATAATTCGCGTCGGCCGGTCGAGCGTGTTTCCAATACCTGGAGTTCTCTTTCATCGCGTATAAATGCAATGAATTGGGCGGATCGTAACCATAGGTGTTGTCGATTTCCTCAATGACCAATTCGGCTTCATTGACAATCAGGCTCGCATTGGTGTCGGCCTGAACAAAATCGAAAAATGCGCCAAAGTCGAGCTTCGTGATAATGCCGGTCCCCGACTGCACGTATCGCATGTTGTTGGGTGGAAGAAAATCCTGGTGATAGGATGTTAACCCGCCGAGGTCCGTTGCACCCCGTTCCGAAGTGATGTGGTTATAACTGAGAAGTCCGTTGAACGCCAGCGTAAGACGCAAACTGTCATTTTGATTGTCGTGATAATGCAGTGTAATCCGCGACGCGGTAGCACCCGGACGAAAACTGACAATCTTGTCGCCGGAGTTCGATACTATCGCAAGTCCCTTGAACTCCCGGACAAACTCGTTATAGCGGACAAACACAGAATCGGTCGAGTCTGTAGCGTCCCGGTAGGTAAGGGCTAAGTCAAAGATTCGTTTGCCGAAATCCCAGGAGAGTGGAAGATGAAGTGTGATGGTCGTATCCTTATTGTCTGCCACGTATTTGTCGAACGCTTCCACGTCTACTGTAAAATCCTTTACGCCGAGCGGCGTTGGGTCGTAAGGGGTCACCGTGTTGTTGTGGAAGTAACGCCACTTGGCAGGCTCGAGTACTTCCGTAACCTCGTGGATAGCGATACGTTGATTCGTCAGGTCTTCACTGCCGTAGGTATAGAAGTCGAAACGGAGATCGATAGTAACGGAGTCGAAACTCGCGCCGGCTCCTAATTTGGATGCAGTCGTAGTGTAAAATTGAGTGAATGCTGTTGATTTGACTTCGCCGAATTGCTCATCGGAATAGCTTCCCACCAGCAGTCGAGGTGTGTTGTCGGAATAAAAATTTACCGTTCGAAGGGAGTCGACCAGCAATACCGAGCTGGTGACGGGAATCTCGACGTACGTGACGTCGAATTTTGGAGTTGGGTTTTTGAATCCAAGGAAACTGCTCTCATCCTCACAAGAGAAAAAAAATAGGGCGACCGCTGCAAAAAGCGCTCGCCCTATACTCCTAGCCCACAAGTTCATTATAGAGATTGTAGTATGATTCGGTATAGTTCTCGTTTTGATCGATCGTCTCTACCTTCTTCTCTTTGATCTTTTTGAAAAGACCCTCAAGCTTCTTATTGTCGCCTGCCACGATCACAGCATCGGAAAACTCTACACCCAACTTGATGAAGCCTTCATAATCCGCAGTCTTGAGATTGCCGAGCATGTTGTCCTCGATATCCATCATTTTCACTTTTTCCAGCAAGTTCGGCTTGAACTTATGGCTGAACGGGTTATTGTAGATGGTGAAGACCGTCTTGGCATTCTTGAACAACGGATCGTTCTTATAAGTGGTTTTCAGATACAACGGGATGAAGCTGGTGATCCAGTCGTTGCAGTGAACGATATCCGGGGCCCATCCGAGTTTCCTTACCGTTTCAATAACGCCCTTGCAGAAGAAGATCGCCCGCTCGTCGTTGTCCTCATAGAACTTGTTTTCCTTGTCGTGGAATACCGACTTGCGGTGGAAATAGTCCTCGTTATCGATAAAATATACCTGAAGTTTCGCGTTGGGAATTGACGCAACTTTGATAATCAGCGGCTTTTCCTCATCCCCCACAGAAATATTAATCCCCGAAAGCCTGACCACTTCATGTAACCGGTTCTTACGCTCATTAATGATTCCGAATCTCGGAACCAGTATCCTGATCTCCATTCCACGCTCCTGCATCGCCTGGGGAAGCTTCCGCACAAAATCAGCAACTTCAGACGTCTGGAGGAATGGGTTGATCTCGCTGGCTACATAAAGAATACGGATTTTAGACATATTTTTGAAAATTTAGATTAGAACGGAATTTAGAGCCACAAAAGTACAAAATATTACCCCCTTATTCAACTTATTTTCGGATTTCACTTTATCTTTGCGACCCTTTGCCAGACCGGCGTAAAATGAAGATTTTCAAGCATATAGCTCCGTTACGGGCTCACTTACGCGGGGTTCGGATGAGCGGCAAAACCATCGGTCTCGTACCCACGATGGGGGCGCTCCACCGAGGCCATCTTGCCCTTATCGAAGCGTCCCAAAAGGAAAACGACCTCACCGTAAGCACTATCTTTATCAACCCCACCCAATTCAACAATCCAGCCGATCTTTCCGCGTATCCGCGCACCCCTGAGGAAGACACCCGTATGCTGGAAGACGTTGGATGCGATGTGCTCTTTATCCCCGCTCGATTTCGGCGAACTCGACAAGGTGATGGAGGGGCGTTTTCGACCGGGACACTTCAGCGGCGTCGCGGTGATCGTTTCGAAGCTCCTGCATATCGTCGAGCCTGACCGGGCGTATTTCGGCCAGAAAGACTGGCAGCAATTTGCCATCATCCAAAAGCTGGCAACCGAGCTTAATTTTCCCGTGGAACTCCGCACGGTACCCACCCTTCGGGAACCCGACGGCCTGGCGCTGTCATCAAGAAACAGGCGCTTATCGCCCGACTTGCGCGACAAAGCAACCATTTTTTTCAAAGCGCTCTCATCTGCCCGGGAGCGTCTGCGGAACGGTGATTCCGTTCCCGATGTTAAAGAAATGGTTGAACGCATGGTTAACGAGACGCCCGGAGTAAAGCTGGAATACTTCGAGGTAGCACACAAAGAAAACTTATCGTTGCTGGAAAATGTTGAAGCAGCCAGTGAAACTATATTGTGTATTGCCGGTTATGTAGGGGACGTGAGGCTCATCGACAATATGCTGATAGAAACGGAAATGATGCCGTCGGAGGCAAGCATGTAGCAGGAATGCAACATTGCTGGCGAAAACATCGCCGCCGAATGCGTTATTTCGCGAAGGAATTGAATTTTTACACAGAGGATGCGAATTGAGGTTCTTAAATCGAAGATTCATCGCGCCACCATCACGGGAGCGGAATTGCATTATGTGGGAAGCATCACCATCGACGAAGATCTGATGGATGCCGCAAACCTGATCGCCGGCGAGAAAGTGCAGGTCGTAAACGTAAATAACGGCGAACGAATTGAAACCTATGTCATCAAGGGCGAACGCGGGTCCGGCACAGTATGTCTTAACGGCCCCGCTGCACGCAAAGCCCAGGTTGGCGACGTGGTTATCATCGTTTCCTATGCTTCAATGAAGTTTGAAAAGGCCAAAAAATTTAACCCGACCATCATTTTTCCGACACCCGACAACAAGCTGACCTAACCTCGCCTCGTACCTAATTCTCCAATTGTGCCCGCCCGTCTCAAAACATTTCTGCAATATGTCGTGATCATCGGGATAACGGGTCTCCTCACCTGGTTTTCACTCCGCGGTTTAACCCCCGACCGAAGTGAAAATAAATTCACTTTCCTGCTGGAAACCTGGCAACATGCTGAAAAAGGTTGGCTGTTTCTCATGGCCGGTGTAGCGATGATCAGCCATGCCATTCGCGCACACCGATGGAGAATGTTGATGACCCCAACGGGCTACAACACATCCCTGGGAAATAGTTTCCTCTCCCTTATGGTGGGCTACCTCGTCAACCTCGTTATCCCTCGGGGCGGAGAGGTATCGCGATGCTATAACCTTTACAAACTCGATCGAACGCCGGTCGAAATTTCTTTCGGTACGGTGGTCGTCGAAAGGGTAGTAGAAGTTTTGTGTCTCGTGGCATTGGTCGCGATGGCATTCCTGGTCGAGGCTGACAAACTCTTCGCGTTTGTCGAAACCCTCT
>CAZIAG010000344.1:0-4566 GCA_964537375.1 uncultured Roseivirgaceae bacterium | reverse complement strand
AAGGGTACCAAGGCCTTGGGTTTTGTTCATCCTGGCATGGTGATCATTGCGTCTAAGTTTGGAGAGCATTCTCTATCATCGGGCGGCTTGAGTGAGCCGAAAACATTTTCGTCACAAATAAAGTCTGCACGATGAGCGGGCGAGCTCGTGCTGCCCTTTAGCGTAGACATTCTGGGTTTTCAAATGCCATGGGCCAAGGTCTCAAATTCCAGGGCCATTAGGTTTAATGGACGATTATTTGAGCCGGGAAGCAACGACGGTAAATTTTCGCCGAAGGGCCGAAAAACCGATCAGGTAATCATTTCCGCCGTCGACCAAACCGGCTTTTCGTTTTAGTTCGTCAACGTGAAGGGGATAATTCCGGGTGATTACGTTGGCTCGGCCGGAGGGGAAGCGTTGCTGGATCAGCCGCTTGTCCAAGCGGATGTGCTCTTCGATGGAGAACACTCTTCCGGGAAAGTCGTTTATGAATTCCGCGCCGGTATAAAGGTGTGTATTTGGATGAATCTTCCGCAAGCCGAAGCGATTGGCGATTGTTTTGAAGGCGCCCGCTTTCAGGATCGCTGCATTGGGTTCATAAAGAAATTTCGCGGGGTCGCCATATTCGATTTTCGCCTCCGACTCTTGGGAAAGCTGGAATTCAAAACGCTCCTCGTGCTGATCGGAAATGTTGATTGCCCGAATGCTGGGTTCTCCAGAGAAACCTGTAAGGCAATGGAAAAGTAATTCCCTCACCTCGTTGCCGACAGAGACGACGACAACATCGCGTACGAATTGAATCTGCCTCAGGGCTTCTTTGATGTCGAGGAGCGGAGACAGCTTGACCAACAAGTGCCTGGTCTTGTTGAATATTTCCGGTTGCAGGGCAGATATGTCCGGTTGCGCCTCATTTAATGCTGCCGTTCTTTTTCCGAATAGTCTGCGGGAAGGATCAGCATATATAAATGATATGGGAGATGACAACCCTTTGAGAAACTCTTCTGCCGTGGTATTGTGGTAGATGATGGTTCCGGCACCGAGCTGGCTGTGATTATTCTCGGCGATCTCTACCAGTTCGGCATTGGGTTCAACGTGATGAAAAGCCAGGAACAAATCGGACAGGAAAAACGAATCAACGCCGAATCCACCGGTCAGGTCGACCCCATTGGAAATGCCGGGATTCTCGGGACCGAGCCAATCGCGAACAAGCCGTTGTTTCAAGACCGCCGTTGCTTGGGATGATGCCTGTTCCAGGTTGACGATCGGCGGGTAGACGATGTTCTTCGTTTGGTAGAAGATCGGGAGCTTCTCCCTTGCTTTACGACGGCCGGCGATTTGGTTGGCAATGACTGCCGGTGGAACACCGTGAACGGGCTTGCCACGAAGCACGAATTCGCGCTCGTCGTCATGCTCGTGTTCGCGGAGATACCGCTGAACTTCTTCGGTTAAAAGCAGATTCATGTGCCGGGTGCTTGGATCAATGTCCGACGATAACAAAAATACCGCAGCCTTGGCGAATCCATGCTAAGAAAAGATTGGTATTGCTAAGTTTGCGCGTGCAGCCTACGGAAACACATTTCGACGTTATCGTCGTTGGCGGGGGAGCCGCCGGCTTTTTCGGAGCCATTCAGATGGCCGAATCTGCACCTCAGCTCCGGATCGCTATTCTTGAACAATCGAACAAACTCCTATCGAAGGTGCGCATCTCAGGGGGCGGTCGATGCAACGTCACGCACGATTGCCCTGATGCGGTGCGGTTGTCGCATCATTATCCACGCGGTGCAAAATTTTTGAAAACGCTCTTTCGTAATTTTCATACGTCACACACGGTGGAATGGTTTAGGAAGAAGGGCGTGCAACTGAAGACCGAGGATGATGGTCGTATGTTTCCGGTGACGGACAGCGCTCAAACCATTATCGATACTTTTATCAACGCGGCACTCAGTCAAGAGATCACCATTTTGCCTGGCGAAGGCGTAGTGAAACTGGAGCGGTCAGATAAGTTTTATCTCTACAGCCGGACCGGACGCGTCTTCGAATCGTTGAAGGTTCTTGTAGCGACAGGTGGAAATCCTTCTGTCGTATTTTATAAATGGATCGCGGATACCGGGCATAAGATAGCATCGCCGATTCCATCACTCTTCACCTTCAACGATCCTTCCCGGCGTCTTTCCGACCTGATGGGCGTAGCGGTGCCAAATGCAGCGGTACGTATTGTGGGAACTGACTTTGTCGAAAACGGTCCGCTGCTCATAACACATTGGGGCCTGAGCGGACCGGCAGTGATAAAATTATCCGCCTGGGCCGCGGTTCATCTTCATAGCGTGAATTACGACTTCAAGGTCTTGGTTAGCTGGATCGGGACTTCGAACGAGGAAGAGGTCCGAAGTCAACTGGAAGATCAACGCAAGCTTCGCGCCCGGCAAAAGGTGTGCAGTCATCCGCTTTTTTCGTTGCCGCGGAGGTTATGGGAGCGCATCTGTGAACTTGCGGGAGTTGATGAGAACCGTAGCTGGTCGGAGCTTCCGCGAAAGAACATGAATCGGTTGTTGGAGTTCCTCATTCGTTTTCCTTTTGAGATCAGGGGCAAGACTACCTTCAAGGAAGAGTTTGTGACTTGTGGCGGAGTTGAACTCAGCGATGTTCATCCTTCGACGCTCGAAAGCCGGACTGTGCCGGGATTGTTCTTTGCGGGCGAGGTGCTGAACGTGGACGGCGAAACCGGGGGCTTCAATTTTCAGGCGGCCTGGACTACCGCAACCATTGCGGCAAGATCGATTGTTAAGGCTTTCGCTGAACGTGCGTCTGCAAAATGACCGATGCAAAAAAACAGAGGCCGGCCCCGTAAGGCCGACCTCCTAGCTATAAACAAAACCTACCAAAGGTTCAGACTAGAATGGCGTCACTGTTGTGGAAGGCTGACAGTACCCATGTCGGTTACTCCTCCTGTTTCCACTGATACTTCCTCGACCTGGAGCTTTGCATAGCCCGCGGTCGGTTCGAAGGTCACCGTGTATATTCCTTCGGGAATGCCCCTCAGGAGAAAATTTCCTTCGACGTCGGTGAATGCGCTCGTAATTGTATCGCCATCCTGGATGGCGAACACGGCTGGCGTCGATTCAGCTGGCTCGACAATCCCCTTGATCGCTCCATGCTCGGCCTCAACCATTGTCCGCAAAACGGGCTTCAGAATATATGTTGAGGCGCCCGTCTTCACGACCGATCTCGCCACGTCGAAATCCAACACGATCTTGTAGGTTACACCTTCCAGGAGGTTTAGGTGGACCTGGACTTTAAGTCCGGACTCGGAACCGCTGGGTACGGCAAGATCATGCGTTGTCCCATCGACCTTCAAGGTGTTGTTCTGGCCGAGGACCAACCTGATCTGGGACACCCTGCCCGCGGGTATTTCCTGGTCCACAAGAAGGGTGTCAAATCCATTTGTCAACTCGAGCAGATCAATTACACCGGGCTCTGTTTGGAGTTCAGTCCACCCGCCTTCATCTTCATTCGCGGAGCTATGTACTTCCACGGCTTTGATATCCACGTTCACTTCCTCGAAGTCGCCCGGGTTGTCCGTCAGCCAAATTTGGAGGCGAGCAGTTCCGCGCTCGGATTCAGATTCACAGGAGGAAAAAAATGCAACAGTGGACGCTATTGCCAGGAGAACAAAAAAATTGAATTTTCTATCCATCGTACACATTCAACTTCTGCTATTCATTCAACAAAGGATACGTTGAGTAAACGCCCAGGATTCGTCAATCGTATGACAATGCGCTGATTGGCGGGTCAGAGCGTTAAGCGGGCATAGAACGGGGTTGAGAGACGATGAAAATCGGGCCGCGTTGACGCTGACAGATGTCGATCCGGATGGATGATCACCAGGTGTGGAGAGAAGTCAACACCTCCTCCAATCAGCCGGATTCAGAAATTGACGACAGCAGTGCGGTGTAAGGATCGGATGAGGTTGGCGTCTTAAACGACGAGGCTCCGCTCCATCATGAATTCAGCAATCTGCACAGCATTCGTGGCGGCGCCTTTCCTCAGGTTATCGGCAACGATCCACAGGTTAAGTGCATTAGGGTGAGACTCGTCGCGTCTCAATCTGCCGACGAAGACTTCATCGCGTCCCTTTGCATTGATGGGCATGGGGTAAATATTGTTCTTTGGATCGTCTTGGACGATGACACCCGGAGTTGTGGCGAGCGTCGACCGGACTTCACTAAGATTGAATTCCTCATGGAATTCCACGTTGACCGATTCGGCGTGACCACCGATAGCTGGAATACGAACCGTGGTCGAAGTGACCCCAATGGACGAGTCGCCGAGAATCTTGCGTGTCTCGTTCACCATCTTCATTTCCTCCTTCGTGTAGCCGTTGTCGAGAAATGAATCGATGTGGGGAAGTGCGTTCATATCGATTGGGTGCGGGTATACCTGCGGGCCTTTGATGCCCTGGCGTTCGTTCATCATTTGCTGAACGGCGTCCTTGCCCGTACCCGTTACGGATTGATAGG
This sequence comes from uncultured Roseivirgaceae bacterium, assembly GCA_964537375.1. Classification (GTDB taxonomy): domain Bacteria; phylum Bacteroidota; class Bacteroidia; order Cytophagales; family Cyclobacteriaceae; genus Chryseosolibacter. The sequence goes on along the minus strand of CAZIAG010000344.1, from coordinate 70 downwards.
TAGACACGACAATCCGCTTGATTCCGTATTTTACGTGTAGCGGCGCGAGTACCATCACCATCTGAATCGT
>CAZIAG010000343.1:0-4596 GCA_964537375.1 uncultured Roseivirgaceae bacterium | reverse complement strand
ATACAGTTTTCCCGGAAACCGGAAACTAATAGATGTGAACGAATCGACCTGACGGGTTTCCCGCTTCTGGCCGTAAAGGAATGGGCTGGCAAGCAAGACCAGCACAATCAGCAATACCGTAATTTTTCTCATAAAAGGCGATTTCAGTTGGTTTCTATATTGTTAAAAGACTTCCATTTCGGTGCCCAGGTTGCACTATTGGCGACTATTATTTTAGCGACCCGTGGTTCGAGGTCATTTCGGATCGAGCGCGAATACTATATATATTAGGCGCCAAACATGGAAATCTGGTCATATAGGACGATTAAGGCCGAAAGCAGGGGCATTTACAAAGAGAAAGGCAGCCGATTTTTGGCGTTCGCCTACCCGGTAGATACAGAAGACGATATCCGAGTACACCTTGATAGCCTTCGAAAACAATATTTTGACGCAAGGCATCATTGCTACGCGTACGTGCTGGGGCCCGACCGAACAATCTTCAGGGCAAATGACGATGGTGAACCGAACCACTCGGCCGGCGATCCCATTCTCGGCCAAATCCGATCCCGCGAATTGACCAACATCGTCGTTGTGGTTGTGCGCTATTTTGGCGGCACGAAGCTCGGCGTAAGCGGGCTCATCAATGCCTACAAACAGGCGGCTTCGGATGCGCTCGAGCATGCAACGATCGTAGAAAAGGAGATTACGCAAGAGGTGGCCATCGTATATGAATACAGTTCAAGCGCCGAAGTCATGAGACTCATCAAAGACTTCAATCTCACGGTAGAAGAGCAGGCGTTTGAAGCGGACTGCTTCCTTCGGGCAAATTATCGTGTACGCGACTCAGATCGTCTCCATGCCAGGATCAAACTATTGATGTCATTGGGGCAAATCAAAACGTTCAGTATCTGAGGTCCGTCGGCCAATCTCAACTTCTCTTAATTAGCCTGGTACCATAGTCAAGAGAGTACCTGCCTGACCCGAGCAAGATCAAGGGGATTGCAAGTCCAAATACGAGCAAGTCAAACTCGATCCCTTCACCCGATGCAGTCCCGAACCAGTTCATAAAGAATCCGTACTGCGCATGCTCGAAATACAATGCCCCCAGCATGATCACAGCAATGCTTGCACTCATGAATCGTCCAAAAAGACCCAATATCAAAGCTGCCGCACCGAGGCTCTCACCGATGACGACGAGGAAGCCGATCACCCAGGGCAAGCCAAGGTGTTCGGTGAAATAGTTCATCGTTCCTTCGAATCCAAAGCCACCAAACCATCCAAAAAGCTTTTGCGCACCATGTGCAAAAATGACTCCGCCAAGCGAAACGCGCATAGCAAGAAGCGAAAAATCAAGCGATAAATGTTTCATAACAATATCAGATTCCATAGAAAAATTGTTCTTTAACGATCAGTCCATCTTTCCAGTGCTGTACTGACGCCTGCGTATAGTTCCTAACGCCCCATTCTTTATGGGTGTAGTCATAATGCCAGACCACCATCGAGATATCGTCTCCTGCGATGACGTCCCGAACTTCGGCTCCCCTGAAATCCGTCACGTTCGACAGAAACTCAAGTTCGCGCTGCCGGTTGGCCTCCTTTCCGACGGTGGGCGCATTATCGTTTTCCTGCATCACTACGTCCGGGTGATAGAATTGATCAAATGCTTCCATGGTCCTTCCTTCCAGAACCATTGCGTTCAATCTTTTGACTCTTTCGCCAATTGTTTCCATGTGATTTGTTTTTTTTGCAAAAGTGTGATCTGTGTTTGCCTGAACACGTTGACAAACGTCAAGAAATGAAATTGACAAAGGTCAAGAAAATCAGCGGCGCTGGCGGCGTATCCTGCTGATCGTCTCGGGCGATATCCCCAGGAAGGAGGCAATTTGATGTTGAGGAATGCGTTGATCAAGCCCCGGGTATCGGGCGATAAAATTTTGGTATTGTTGCTCCGCTGTTTGGCTGATACTGGCCAGTATCCTATGTTGATGCGCCACGAAAGCATTCTGTAGCATGATGCGAAAGAAGCGCTCAAACTTTGGAACACGACGATACAATTCGTCAAGGTCGGGTTTTTCGATACTGAGCAGTTCCGTATCCTCGAGCGCGTCGATGTATTGTGTTGCAGGAGTTTCTGTCAGAAAGGAATACAAGTCGGAAATCCACCAATCTTCCATCGCAAACATGGCGATGTGTTCATGCCCGTTGTCATCGACGTTGTATGCTCTCAACAGGCCATGCACCACGAAGTTCTCGTGGCGCGCCACCTCGCCCGGTTGTAGAACGTATTGTCGTTTTCTGAACCTCCTGTGTTTCAACAGTGACAAAAAGAACTGACGTTCGCCGGGGTCGAGTGAAATATGACGCTGCACATTCTTGAGAATGAGTTCGTGCATCAGCTTTCCGTATTCTGAACCGTCGGACGCGCAGCAACCGCCGCAGTCCGCTTCAAATTCCTCCGTGCCAGGACCGCACTCATCGCCGTAAGAGTCGCGCCAACAAGCATGGGTGCTCCCGGTAAGTATAAGTCGGTCGGACCTTCCGTAAAATACGGAAACAGTAGGCTGTTCATCAATAGTGGCCCAAAAATGGAGGTAATGCTGACCAGAGAGGTAAAACCACCCTGCAGTTCCCCTTGCTCATTTGGCGGAATCACATTTGACATGATGCCCTGTAACGCCGGGCCCGCAATTCCACCGAGGCAGTACACGGTCGAAAACGCATACATCATCCAACCCTGCGACGCGACCGCAAAGAGAAAAAAGCCCATCGCGTACAACCCAAGCCCGATGTAGACACTGCGCTCGTGACCCAATTTCGGAATCATGACCCGGATTAGCCATCCCTGGACAACAGCAGTAAGGGCGCCTATCACGCCAAGGGAAACACCGATCTCCTTTGGTCCCCAATCAAACTTCTCTTTTGTATAATAACCCCAATTGCTCTGCACAGCGTGAACAGCCAAATACAAAAGGGTGAGCGAGAGCAAAAGGCCGGCAACGACCTTATAGCGCCCGAGGCTTTTAAGTGTTCCAATCGGGTTGGCACGCTTCCATTCAAATTTCCTGCGGTTCTCCGGCTTCAATGATTCCGGTACCACAAAGAATCCATACAGCCAGTTAAGAAACGTCAGGCCAGCGGTAACAAAAAATGGGACGCGCAATCCGTATTCTCCCAACATTCCGCCAATCACAGGTCCAATTATAAATCCCAGACCGAAGGCCACTCCGATCAAACCAAAGTTTTGTGCACGTTCTTCCGGTTTGCTGATGTCAGCGATATACGCAGCTGCCGTTGTAAAACTAGCACCCATAACGCCGGCAACAATTCGGCCGAGAAAGAGCCATCCGATCGTCGGGGCAAATCCGGTTACGAGGTAATCGACCGTGAAGCCAAAAAGGGATGCGAGCAATACGGGCCGTCTGCCAAACCGGTCACTCAGCGCTCCCACAATAGGCGCACATAGAAATTGCATGGCCGCGTACGCCGATATCAGCCAGCCACCATAATTGGAGGCTTGGGCTTCATCGACATTCCCCAATTCCATCAAAAGATCCGGAACAACGGGAATGATAATTCCCCAACCGGTAATGTCGATCAACAGGGTGACGAAGATGAACGCAAGGGCTGGCTTCCGGGATGTTAGCATAGGTGATTGACGTATTAGCGGTGAAAAGAAGGCGGCAAATGTACAATTTTGAGGAATACCCTCCAACGACCGGTCACATACCCAATACGTCCTTAAGTTTACTGTATCCGGACTTACTCAATGGTATCCGGGCCCCGCTTTTCAGAAGGGCCACATGCGTGTCCTTCTCGAGCGGTTCAATCCGCGTCAGCTCTGCCAGCTGGATGAGGTATGATCGGTGCACCCGAACAAATTGTGCCGGATCAAGCGTACGTTCATAAAACGACATCGTCTTCTTCTTAAGGAACATTTCCTTCGCGGTAAAGATCTTGACGTAATCGTCGTACGCTTCCATGTATTGAATATCGTTAACGGGAATGATGCGTATGTTACCACCTTCCCTTACTACGACACGCTGACGTTCCTCCGGCTGCCGAACTTCCTCCTTCAACAATAATGATGGGGCACCGTGCTTTTGTGCGATCCACTTTTGAAGCGCTTTATCGAATCGTTCTTTACTGAATGGTTTCAGGAGGTAGTCGACCGCATGAGCTTCAAATGCCTTGATGGCATACTCATCGAAAGCAGTCGTGAAAATAACCGGGGGCGGGTTGTCCACAAGCTCAAGCATTTCAAAGCCGTTGATCTTCGGCATTTGAATATCCAGGAAAATAAGGTCAGGCTTATGTCTTGTAATCGCCTTGACGCCTTCGAATCCATCATTGCACTCCTCGACCACTTCAACATCGGGGTAGCTTCGAAGATACTCCAGGACGATAGTCCGGGCGAGGGGTTCGTCGTCGATAAGCAAAGTCCTGATCATGCCGTTTGGGGAATTCTAACCTTAGTAATAAATGTCTGACCATCTTGTGTGGTCTCCAAAAGATCGTTTCGGGCGTACAGCAGATAGAGCCTGCGTTGGACCGAGCTCAACCCAAACCCGGTGCCTTTTTTGGGCTTGGCCGTTTCGGGGTCAAACGGATTGGCTATTT
>CAZIAG010000342.1:0-4599 GCA_964537375.1 uncultured Roseivirgaceae bacterium | reverse complement strand
CGGGGTCGGGTGACGTGGGCGTCGTTAACCCCGCATTTCATGCGGGGCTTCTATGTTGAAAAACAATAGGTACTGCCCCAAAATCCTTTAGTTTTTTCGTCTTTCGTATTCTACCTTGTTTCTATCAGGCAAAGCGGAAGCAGGCTCTGCTGGAGAGCAACCTGCCAGGAATAACCTGATCGACTGGAATGGTCAAAAAGGTTGGGGTCGGATGACTTCGACCTTTTTTATTTCACCCCACCATTCCAAGAGTCGATGCCTAAAAAAACTCAACACACCATTTGAGTTACAAAAAACATGCTTCTATCAGCAGTACCAGTTCTGGTCTGCATTTCAGTATTAATTTGTTCGTAAAGGGGGGCGTCGCAGACTATTTAGGAATCCCATTTCTGGGACAAGCCCCGCAAAGCGATCACCCCCAAAATGATTTGTGTTTTTTATAACTCGGTTATTTTCTTTCTCAATCAGCGTTCATCTAATGATGCCCATTTCATAGTCTTCCTTTTTTTGCAGGACGTGCCAGACGCGATTCAATAGCTTTTTTGCAATTCGGATAATCGCTTTATTGACCGGCATTCGATTTCGGAGCGTTTGATAGGCTCGCAACAATGCAGGATCTCTGCGAACTGCGATCCACGCACTTTCTATTATCGCTGTCCTCAGCTGCATATTGCGCCGGGGAGTAATTCCCATTGCAACTTCCTTGTCTCCGCTAGAGTCTGTAGATGGCACTATGCCAATGTAGGAACAGAACTTTGGAAAGGAGGGAAAGCGGTGAAGCGTACCCAGCTCCGTCAGGAAACGCATTGCTGTCAGTATGCCGATACCTGGAACGCTAAGGAGCAATTCAATCTCCTTCTTGTACGCGTCTGATTTGGACAGTTCTCTGACTTCCCGCGTAAGTCTTAGAAGAACTGTTCGTTGGTGCTCCACCATCGACAACAATGCATCGAGGGCACTTCGTCCCCCATTGTGATCGAACTCTATGCTCCTTAGCCAGTCCAAAAATTGTTTAGACCAACCGGCGTTTTCGAATCGTTCAGGGTATTTAATGCCATGGAAGTAAAGCAGTCCTTTTATCCTGACTTGATTCCTCTTTAAGTCTTTGAGTATCGCGTCCCGTGATCGAAGAAGAGCTCGGTCCTGTTGCATTTTCTCGGAGGGAATGAAAATTCCTCTCAGTTGCCCCGCCTGCAATGTCTTGGCAATCTTACGGCTGTCCCGACGATCTTCCTTTTGCTTGCGCTCCTTGTCGGTTGTCGGAATATCAGCCGGATTCACCACAATGGAGTTTACGCCCAGTTTCACTAATTCCCGGTGTGCCCAAAATCCGGAGAATCCGGCTTCGTAGGCCGTATTATACGTTGCTCCAGGATAATGTGCCTGCAAGTAACAGAAAAGCTTCTTTGGTTCCGGAGGCGCCGAAAACGTCTTAAGCTGCAAGTCACCAGCCATAATTGTCACTTTCCAGGATTTTAAGTGAACGTCAATGCCGACAAAAATTTGTTGTCCGGCAAAAGTGCTTTCGCTAATTTTCGTTTGCATAGGTATGATGTCTGTTTAATTACAAAATTTAATAGATGACCTCTATTAAAAGTTGACACGTACCTATGCTCTTTTTCAAACATACTGACTAATCATCTTCGACTCCTCCGGAGTCCGGAGTGATCATTTTTATCACCAAACATCTTTGCTCAATCTAATGAAATGTCCTCACCTTTCACAGTGCAAGGTAGCCGAGAACATCGTTGCTGAAGCACATGCAGGAAACTCAGGTCTCGACTCTCAGCGAGGAGGGGTCGACCGAGCTGAGGGTGGGTAATCTGCGGTGTGTACATATGTCTCCCTTAGGGGAGGTATAATTAAACTCTTTGTCATTATCTTTACTCCATGAATAAATTCGCAAACGCTTGCCTTCTGTGGGGTCGCACGTGGTTTTGGGTGTGCTGTGTTTCCGTGTGGATCGCGGCCTGTGAGGATCCCGAAATTGAAAAGAAGGAGAACGACACGGACGAAGAGGAACAGACCGATGCAACTCCGGGAGATATATTGGTGAAAACAACCGATGAGTCCGCGGGAGTGAATTGTGGCTATGCGGGTGTGAAGGTGGAATTCGGGAAGGATGCCAACACGAACAAGGCACTCGACGAAGCTGAAGTGCTGGGCACGTTTGTACTTTGTTATGATGCTGATCAGGCGGCCGGAGTCCGGCACAAAAAAATTCTGGTCATGATTACTCCGGAAACCGCGGGAGAAAATTGCCAGGAAGGCGGAGAGAAAGTTCTCGTAGGGTGGGATATGAACGGCAATGGGATTCTCGATGGGGCAGAAGCGCGCAGACAAATGTTTTTGTGCGATAACGAAAAATACACGGGCAAGCCGTTTTTAACCATCATCAGTGACATGAGCACCGCGGACGCCCAGACCTTGATTGATCGCCACCTCGGACCCAACGCCATCGAGGTGTCGTTCTCAAATACAATAAATATCACTTCACTCAGCTTCTCCGGTCTTACGAAGGCCACAAGAATACGCATTGTACAGAACGAACGGCTCAAGACCGTGACGTTTCCGGACCTTGAACAGGTTGAAGAGTACATCAACGCAACAGCCAATCCGGCAGCAAGCTTCAACTTTCCGCGCTTAGGATCCGCTGGCGCGATCACGCTGACAAACGTTGCCGCGCTGGATCTCTCTACGCTCGAAACGACTGAATCGGTAAAGCTTTATGGAACGGAGAGCCTGACGGAGTTGTCCCTGCCAGCATTGAAGGACGGATCGGTGTTCATTGACAGCGACTATGTTGGAAGCGTAGTGCTGGACAAGCTTTCCACGGGTGGCGTGTCGATTCTCGCTCCTGTGGCCGATATCAATCTTGAAGCTTTTCAAACCGGAAACGTAACGATACGGTCAACCGCTCTTCAATCTCTTGACGTGCCGACCTGGCAAGAAGGGACATTCATGCTTATCGACGGGCAGCCTGAGAAATTAGTGTTTCCTGCGTGGCAGACCGGAGAGTTACATGTTGCCAATAGCAACCTTAAGGAGTTCAGTGCTCCCCAGCTGACTACCCTGACCGGAATGCTGAACTACTTTACAAACTGCTCAGCGTTGGAGACTATTTCTCTCCCCTCTTTGGAAAATGTCACCACCGACTTTACCCTTTCCGGTCTTCCTTCTCTTTCAACCCTTGAGCTTCCGAAACTTCGCGAAGTAAAAACTCTTGAGATCGCTGAAACCGATCTGACGACGATCGACCTTCCGGCACTGCATTCTCTTGGCGGTCTAACCAGCCGGAACAACGAGCGACTTTCAAAGATCGTTCTCGATGCACTCAAGACAATGCCGTGCGACTACTGTGCATTCTACGTCGAGAGCTACGTGGCGAGTTCCGAACAATTCAGTTACCTCCTGGAAGTTCTCGCCAAGCTGAATCCTCCATTGAGCGACCAGACATTTTCGTTTGCTATTCCGTTGGAAGCTGAGTCCGTAAACCTCACAGAGGCAGGAAAGCAAGCGTTGTCGGTACTCGAGAGCAACGGCAATGCGGTGTCGTTCACGAAATTCATCACCAGGCCTTGATAAGCTACGAATGCGTGCGCTATGCGGCATTTCTAGCCCCTCCCAACTTTCTCAGCATCTCCTCGCTCCATACCACGAACCGATGCAGAGGAAACAAATGCAGTAGCGCGAAGGCGGTGATAAACCAACCTGCGACTGCGAGGCCGGGATGGGGAGTCTGTATCTGAAAGGGCAATGACTGCCTATCAACAAGCGCTAAAAAAATTGAGACACCGATGAGGTTTCATCCTGGATCGGGTTGCAAATAACTCCGGTGAGCTGAGATTCGGGATTCACATTCGACCCGCTACCGCGGGTCGAGGGGATGTTCGCGTCACGTAACCCCGCATTTCATGCGGGGCTTCTATGTTGAAAAACAATAGGTACTGCCCCAAAATCCTTTAGTTTTTTCGTCTTTCGTATTCTACCTTGTTTCTATCAGGCAAAGCGGAAGCAGGCTCTGCTGGAGAGCAACCTGCCAGGAATAACCTGATCGACTGGAATGGTCAAAAAGGTTGGGGTCGGATGACTTCGACCTTTTTTATTTCACCCCACCATTCCAAGAGTCGATGCCTAAAAAAACTCAACACACCATTTGAGTTACAAAAAACATGCTTCTATCAGCAGTACCAGTTCTGGTCTGCATTTCAGTATTAATTTGTTCGTAAAGGGGGGCGTCGCAGACTATTTAGGAATCCCATTTCTGGGACAAGCCCCGCAAAGCGATCACCCCCAAAATGATTTGTGTTTTTTATAACTCGGTTATTTTCTTTCTCAATCAGCGTTCATCTAATGATGCCCATTTCATAGTCTTCCTTTTTTTGCAGGACGTGCCAGACGCGATTCAATAGCTTTTTTGCAATTCGGATAATCGCTTTATTGACCGGCATTCGATTTCGGAGCGTTTGATAGGCTCGCAACAATGCAGGAAATTTGAGTTGAATTTTAACCAAAATTTCGGTCAACCTATTTCAGGCGAGGACACCGTCCTCATGTGCCGATGCGGTGGTTAAACAAACTACCACGCCGCCACTCGTC
>CAZIAG010000341.1:0-4601 GCA_964537375.1 uncultured Roseivirgaceae bacterium | reverse complement strand
AGGGTTAACACTCTACCACAAGCAGAAACCGGACCTGCTCGTGGAGGCGGTGAAACTGGAAGAAAACGTCGAGCATGATGCTTCCCTGTTTGGTGTGCCGGAAGGTTTTGAGTTGAAAGAACGGCCGGCGTTCTAAGAGAAGAGGACATTCATAGTAGAGGTTTAATTCGAAGAAGACAGGTGCGTGCAGCCTGTCCTTCTTCTTCCCCTTTCCTGCTGGGAGTATCACTCCGCCCGAACATACCGTGTCCGCCAGCTAAGGGTCCACGTCGTTCCACCGTCTTCCGACTTCTCCCAATCCCAGGTAAATGCGTCGGGTGTGATATCATGAAAGACCATCCGTTGAATCACTACCTTTTCACCCTGCCGAGAGGATAGCGTTTTGAAAATGCGTTTGTGCCCATCCTTCTCGCCCACCAGGTTGAAATATGCACCCTGGTTGTCAGCATACTCCTGATGCCATGTTTTTTCCTGGGATTGGAAACGGAAATACTGGCTCCACAGGTACCCTTTCGATCTGCTTTCGGTGATCTCAAAGTTTTCTGGATAACCGACTCGCCGGTACCTTCAGGATGCGGGTTTTGCCGCGTCCGGCGCCTCCCCCCGCTTCGTCCCACGATACGTTCCAATCACCTACCCAGAAATCGAATCACGTCGGTTCACCCCGCCCGCGAGAGGCCAGGGCCGAAGTCGTCAGCATGGCGAAAATGCAGACGGTACGAATCATAATGTCCAGGGAGTTTGGTCTTAACGAGGATGCATTTCGCGTTTGGCAGACATCACCTCTTTTGGAGGAAACACAATACGACCGGGCAGATTCTCCTCAAAGCCCCGGGAAGGGCATTTCATTCGGTAGGCCCACCCGGCAAACACACTTTTGGCATAAATCGACCGCAAACGACTTTTGATTTCCTCAACTTTTCCTTTACATTGCTCATGTGAACGCTCCATAGCGTGAAAAGAAACTCGTCCATAGGACTCACTTTTGTGCTGTTGCTCAACACCGTGGGCTACTATGCCGTCTTTCTCGGCCTGCACTACAGCAACGACATCGCCATGTCGAGCGCGATTGAGTCGGAGTCTTTCGACGAAGCAAATACCCTCACGTTGAAGATCCCCCTTTCAATCCCATATGTGCCGGATCAGTCAAATGCTGAAATGGCCAATATGCTTTTCGAACACAACGGCGAATCTTACCGCCTTGTAAAACAGCATTATGCCAAAGACACGCTCACACTGGTCTGCGTCAAAGACACAAAACATCAATTAATTGACAAGGCGCTTTCGGATTACGTACAAACATTCACCGACAAAGGACCCGACAGCCAGTCAACACCGAACGTTAGCCTCACCTTTGTAAAAGATTATTTACCGGCTTCATTCTCTATCGATTCCTCCACCGCAGGATGGGTTTCCGTAGTGGTTCACAACCTGTACCACGAAAACATGACGCCCTCCTACCTGGTATCTATTATCCATCCGCCCGAACGGGCCTGATCGTCGTTGTGCGACCTCACCGGCTCTTCGGAGTCGAATATCCCTTTTTTTTAAAGTGTGATAGAACGCGTGTGATTCGCACAATTGCGTCTCCCTTCATTAAGTACAGTCAAGCACTGAGAGCATACTCTTCGTGTTTTTGCTGATAAGACAGTTCCGTCGGTTCCTTGGTTTGGGTTGTCCGGCGGACTGTCTAAGAAATATGACAGTTCGTTGGTTCCTTTTGGTTTGGGTTTCCAGCGGACTGTCCAAGAAACATGAAAGTTAGTTGGTTACTTTTGGTTTGGGTTTCCAACGGACTGTCTTAAAAACAAAAGATCTCATGCCTCATATTCCATTGGAACAACATCTCCCCGGCATCACCGGGTTATTGGAATATCGCCAGGACAGCGCTCATCCAATTCGGGAACTGACGCAACTCCTCTTGCGCGACCCGTCCACTCTTACGGAAGCGGAAAGGGAGTTAATCGCCACCGTGGTGTCTCACGGCAACGATTGCCAATTTTGTACTACCGCGCATACGGCCGCCGCAGATCGCCTGTTAGGAGAATCGAAGACCACCCTGGAAGTCAGGCGCGACATCGAAAACGCTCCGGTAAGCGAAAAAATGAAAGCGTTACTTCAAATCGCCCGTCAAGTCACGGAAGGCGGAAAGTCGGTGACAGCAGAATCCATTCAACGCGCCCGCCGGGCTGGAGCTACTGACATCGAGATACACGATACCGTTCTCATCGCCGCGCTGTTTTGCCTTTATAACAGGTACGTCGACGGTCTGGCTACGCGCCTTCCAGAATCAGAAAAATATTATCAAGACCTGGCGGAACGACTTGCCACCAATGGCTACCGGCGCTTGCCGCAAGGTTATGATCATCTAAAGAAGACATAAACAAAACTCAAAGCCCCATGAAACACCCTCTACCTATCTCAACCTTGATCCTTGTTCTTTTATCGGCTAACGCATACTGCCAGCAATTACACATTACAGGTACCGTAGTAGATTACCGCGACAATCCGGTCTCCGGAGCAAGCGTGATAGTGAAAGGTACGATGAGGGGCACGGTTACCAATGCCAGCGGCAGGTTTGAGCTGAGCACTACCCAGGAACCGCCCATAACGATTATTGTGTCAATGCTCGGATTTCAAAAACATCAGCAGGAAATTTCAGGGCCGACCGAAAATCTTCAAATTCAGCTTATCGAGTCGACCGAGATGATGGACGAAGTTGTATTTTCCGCATCGAGGGTCGAAGAAAATATCCTTCAATCGCCGGTCACCATCGAAAAGCTCGACCTGCTTGATATCCAACATACGCCTTCCCTTTCATTTTACGACGCCCTGGAGAACATGAAGGGTGTCGAAATGGTGACAAGCGGTCTCACTTTCAAACAGATCAATACAAGGGGATTCAATCATACCGGCAATTCCCGATTTCTTCAGCTGGTTGATGGAGTGGATAACCAAACTCCCGGCCTGGGATTCGCAGTCGGAAACATGCTTGGTTCCACTGACCTGGATATGGAGAGCGCCGAGCTCATTCCCGGCGCCGCTTCCGCATTATACGGTCCTGTTGCATTCAACGGCGTGCTGATGATGAAGACGAAAGACCCTTTTCAATACCAGGGATTGAGCGTACAGACCAAGGTCGGCCTGAATCACATTGGCGAAGAATACGAGCATCCGCATCTGTTACACGACTACGCCATTCGGTATGCCAAGGCATTTGACGACCGATTCGCCTGCAAACTCAACGCGTCCTATTTTGCCGGGCTCGACTTTTACGCCACCAACTACACCGACGTCGATCCGGGCACGCCACCGGCACAACGTGGAGACAACAATCCCGCGCGAAACGCGCTGAATATCTACGGAGACGACGAAGCCCGTACCATCGATGGTGTCGGGCGAGTGTCGCGAACAGGATATGAGGAACGAGACTTAACAGACTATGACGTATACAGCCTGAAGCTCAATGGCGCGCTTCATTACCGCGTTGGCGAAAACATGGAGCTGTCCTACCAATACAACTTCGGAAAAGGCACAGCAAATTACACGGGCAGCAACCGATTCTCCATCAACAACTTTACGCTTCAGCAACACAAAATAGAATTAGAAGGAGCAAACTATTTCATTCGTGCATATTCGACAACGGAAGACTCCCACGACTCATACAACGCCAAAGGCCTTGGTCAGCTAATCAACAATACCTGGGTTCGCGACTTCGACGGAAACATTGTCCCGGAGGCCCAGGCCGATGACATGTGGTTCACCCGGTACGCAGAGGCATACTTGGGGAATAGTCCGGGAATAGCCGCGGGCGACCACGCTTTAGCCCGGGCGTTTGCCGACGAAGGAAGATTCCTTCCCGGCAGCCCGGAGTTTAACGCCCAAAAGGAACGACTCATCGCGACGCAAGGCTTGAGCGGAGCCGGGATCATGAGTCTCAGTACACTGTACCACGCAGAAGGGCAGTACGACTTTTCCACCAGACTAAAATTCATCGACTTACTCGTCGGGGGAAATTTCCGGCGGTACGACATGTTTACAAACGGAACGCTGTTCGACGACAAAGGAGGTAGCATTATTATCGACGAAGGCGGCGCCTTCATCCAACTCGGCAAGAAAATATTTAATGAAAAGCTAAGGCTTTCCGGGTCCGTTCGATACGACAAGAACCAAAATTTCAAGGGAAGACTTACGCCGAGAGCGTCGGCAGTATTCGCGGTTTCAGACAATCATCACGTCAGAACTTCATTCCAAACCGGGTTCCGGAACCCCACTCCTGGCGACCAGTACATCAAGCTAAACGCCGGGCCAATAACTATCCTCGGCGGTGTCCCTGACAACAGCCGAGACATGACGGTTTACCAAAACTCGTTCACAACGGCCTCGCTCGGCCCGTTCTTTGGGGCCTTCGAGCAGGCGATGATGCAAGGCGCCACGCCGCAGGAGGCAATCATGCAGGCAAAGGACATGCTCGAAAAATCGAATGTAGAATACATTAAGCCGGAACGCGTTAAGGTATTCGAAATCGGATACAAGGGCGTGTTCAGCAATAATCTCGTGCTGGACATCAACTACCATTTTTCGAGCTACACCGATTTCCT
>CAZIAG010000340.1:0-4602 GCA_964537375.1 uncultured Roseivirgaceae bacterium | reverse complement strand
CATTGTACTGAGAATGTCTTTTGACGCAATACCCAGCGTAGCCTCGGTCAAATCCGTGTCAACGGTAAGACCCCACGTATAGGGGTTTATCAATCCCTTCAACTTCGAGTACTTTTTTACAGGAAACTCACGATTCGGCACCTTAGTCAGCACATTCGGCGCCCCTTCCTGTTCCACCAGGTGCTCATAGAACTGAACCTTGTCCTCTGCACCCATGAAACGTCGCCACGTGGCGGGAGAGAATGGAACGCGCACGACATCGAGTCCGTTCCTGGTCTGCTCGTTATAGTAAATGTAACGTCCATCAGGTGAAACAGATGGGTTAAGCGCCCCGTACCGGCTGTTGGTGATCTGATAGATCTGGTCTTCCGCGATGTGATAGGCAAAGATGTTGTCGATACCGGTTATCGGTGAGTTGTAGAGCACATAGTCACCGAACAACACGGGGTGACCTTTGTTTTCATCCGAAGGCTCCATCAAGTCGATGACCGTGCCATCGTCGTAGTTCACAAGCGAAATTGTCCTTCCCTCACGCGAAGTTTTCAACACGACAATACGCTTCCCATCCGAAGACCACCGCGGCATCGAATAGAAATGATTTTCCGGGTTATCGAAGACTCTTAAGATTCGACCGTCCTCGCAGTCGAGCACCACAAGGTTTGTCTGGTATTCGGTGGTTGTTCTGACCGTCGCCACGCGTTCTCCGTCCGGGGAGAGCGTTGCGCCCCCGTACCGGGCCTTTCTCGATCCAATTACCCTAGAGGACGCCCTCCTGGGTTCGAATGTTTTAACCAGCGAATAGTTCCTGACCGACCATCTCGGGTCAAAGCCGAATTCGTTCCAAACGACGCGATCGCCCACTGCTGACAACATACCAGAGTCGTTTATGAAGCCCGGTGTAAACAGCCTGCGTTCTTTGCCGTCGCGCAAGATCACAAATTGTTCAATATCACCGATCCCTGCCTTTAACGCGAGTACGTCGCCGTTGGGCAGGGCCTGCGGATACAGGTAATCGGTATAAGCATCATTGCGCCGGCCGTTGATCGTTTCAAAAGGAGTTACCGTCAACGTATCAAGATAGGGTTTCCATTGAGCCTGAAAATCCTTAACCATTTCACGATAAAGGTCCGTCACATATAAGCCAGCCTCCTTCTTTATCGCGTTTGAAAAAGCAAAAGGGATAAAAGGCACACCCCACGAGCGTGCGGTGATCTTACCCCAAATATTCGGATCACCGGTGCGTTTCCGCAGATAGCTCACCATGTGAAATCCCAGTACGTATTCGTCGGGTATATGGTGTTTGTACGATCGAAGGACTTGTTTGTGGTAGTTGAATTCGCGCCCTTCCAGCAAATTGGTTTTGAAAGCCAGCGCAAAATACGTGATCCTCCCCCGACCGCTACGCGTAAAAGCAGTCTCAGTCGCTACTGCGTCTCCTTCCCAAAACCAGTCCGGAGCCGCAGCCTGCGCCATGCCGGCAAGTGTGGTCGCACCAAACATGTAATAGAACAATTTGTTGAATCCCCGGCGCGCATGCTGAAACTGAACGATGTGGCGATATTCGTGGGTGGCCAGCATATCGAGCCAATCATTCGTACCCGTGAAATTGTAGTCCTGCGACGGCATCGCATAGAACTCGGTACGCCGAGGCAACAACGAAACAAAGCCGTTGGAGATGGAAGATTGGTTTTGAAGGATTACGGGAATTCGCCGCGGCAGCGTCCCACCCAGAGACTGAGTCTCAAGACTGCGAATGTGCTCCAGAGAATTGGCCACCCGTTGCGCCTGTTCGGTAAAGTTCTCCGGAAAAAGCACCCGGAAATTGGGCGTGTTTAACTCAAGCCATTTGACCGAAGGCGGATTATTCTCAAGTACCTGTTGGCCAAATACCTGGCAGCTGGCACAAAGCAGCGCGGCGGTCAATAGTCTCTTCATCTGCCGGAATTCACTTTTGAAATATTGTTTCCCCGCAGGAGAAAAACAAACCGGGAACAAAGTTATTCGGTTTCGCTGAAGGCCGATTGTTCTCCGGCCGTCGTCACAAGTGTACTGTGAGACATCTTCGGAACGCGGAATTGGTTACCTTTGCGAACGAAAATTGAGTCACATCCAATGTTCCGGCGCCTAAAAGACTTGTATCAGAAATATAAACCCTACGTTCGGGTCGACCTCATCATGTACGGAGTGATGCTCCTGCTGATCGTCATGTATTTTATCATTTCGACTCTCTTTTTCTGAACCGCCTCAGCCTAGGATCTCCTGCACATTGTCGCGGATTTTCACCGACAGTTCATCGGTGGGCAGGTCGTTGAGGTCGCGACCAAAAGGGTCCTCAATCTCCTCAGCAATTAGTTCTACGCTCATCAGAACAAACGTAATTAAGACGACGATAACGATCGTCCAATACCCGGAGTCTGTAATAAAGCCGAAGGGAAGCGTGATGATATAAATGAAAATGAACTTTTTGACGTACATCATATAGGAATACGGGATCGGCGTATTTCGGATCCGCTCGCACGCACCCATGATGTCGATGAAATCCTTGAGCTCCTTATCTAAATTGATCAACTGATCGCCTGTGATGACACCTTTCTTATACAGTTCATTGACACGGCGGTACATCTTCGTTGTGATCCAGTTGGGCTTGTGCTGATATCGCTCAAACTCTTCCTCGAACTTCTCCCCGACCGGCTCGAGTTCAAACAGGCCCACACCCTGTCGCAGCCCTTCTCGGGTAGCGACTACAAAGTTCGGAATCATTTTCGCGAAGAATGATCGGTCTTCCCTGTTGTTCGCATCAAGGAAAGCGTCCAGTTTGATCGCAAAGTTGCGTGTACTGTTGACCAGTGCGCCCCATAGCTTGCGCCCCTCCCACCATCGGTCATACGCCGTATTGGTCCGGAACACCAAAAACAGACCGAGCACAATACCCAGCAGCGAATGCATCGCGACTGTCGGATGAAAATCAGTGGATTGGATTTCAAAAACGTCAATGACCAGGTAACAGGACGCCGCTGTATAAAAGACCATAAACAGCAACGTAGGTGTCAGCGTCTTCATCACCTGCCGACTGTAGTTGTGAAAAATGAGAGTAAACCAGGTTTTGGGGTTGTACTTCACCATACGTGAGAAAAAATACACCAAGCCGCCAAGAAAAAGATTTTTTCAACCAAAACCTAATGCCCCGGTTTGCGTATATGTTATTGAAACGATATATTTATGATATCAAAACAATATCAACTATGAATCCCGAAAAAAACTATTCGCCCCCTTCCGGGTACCTGATGCTGGCCATCGTTCTTATCGCCTTCGTGGGAAGCATTTGGGGCCTGATCGTCATGCGTAACCTCTGGTTTATCGCGTCACTTGTTCTGTCGATCATCTCCATGTTCGGCTTCTTTTACCTTAACCCAAACAACTCAGCCGTGTTGATTCTTTTCGGCGACTACAAAGGCACGGTAAAGCAAAACGGTTTCTACTGGGTCAATCCTTTCTTTAGCAAGAAATTCATTTCGCTGCGTGCCCGCAATTTTGACAGTGAAACGATCAAGGTAAATGACAAGGTGGGTAATCCGATTGAAGTGGGCGTAATCGTAGTGTGGCAGGTACACAACACGTATAAGGCCGCGTTTGACGTCGACAACTACGAGACGTTTGTGACGCTGCAAACCGACTCGGCAGTACGAATCCTTGCAGGTCAATATCCATACGACAATTTTGAAGATGATGCCGAGGTAACCCTTCGCTCGGCGCACGAGGAAGTCAACCATGCACTTGAAGAGAATTTAAGGCATCGGCTCGAGATCGCGGGAATCCGCGTGATCGAAGCGCGAATCGGGCACTTGGCGTACGCCCCTGAAATCGCTGGCGCGATGTTACGCCGGCAACAAGCAGCGGCCGTTGTATCGGCACGCTACAAGATCGTTGAAGGCGCGGTAAGCATGGTGCAAATGGCATTGGACCACCTTGCCAACCAGCAAGTCATCGAATTCGACGAGGAGCGCAAAGCCGCCATGGTTAGCAATCTCATGGTTGTACTCTGCGCCGATAAGGATGTGAACCCAGTTGTAAACGCAGGGACCCTGCACCACTAATATGTATTACACCGAGATACAGCATGCACGGGATAGCTATTGGACCTGGGTAGCCATCGTCGTCGTCTCCATGGCCATCTTTATACCCCTGGGCCTGGCCCTGCACCAGCAGATCGTCCTCGGTATCCCCTGGGGCAGCGAACCCTTGAGCGATCAGGGACTTCTGGCGGTAAGCATCGCGGCCATCGTTTTCGTAGCCACGACCGTGGTGATGCTTTCCACCTCCACCTATGAGGTCAAGATTGGGGTAACGGGAATACAATGGCGATTCACGCCGTGCGTCAATCGCTGGAAGACGATCAGCACCCATAGTGTTCAGACCGTCGGATTTCGTCGCGTGAAAAAATGGCGTGCCGGGGCTTGGGGCTACAACTACAATTGTTTCACCCGGCGCCGGTCAATGATCGTGTGCGCATCGGCGCTGATGGTAGTGAGAACCGCCTCCGGCGAAGAACTGATCTTTGGCACAAAGCATCAAAGTGCAATGGAAAGCGCGGTCAGGAAAATG
>CAZIAG010000339.1:0-4660 GCA_964537375.1 uncultured Roseivirgaceae bacterium | reverse complement strand
GTGGACAGTCTTTGGAACTTGATCTCAGAATATCAGGCTTTAAACCGGTAATGACGAAATGAACGCTGTCTATATAATTTCGGGACTTGGAATTGTTTCGCTACTTGCTGAAATCTTCAATTTTCGCAGAGCGTTATTTCCTATTGTGATTGTCGGATTGGCACTCGCAGCGCTATTGCTTGTGTTTGACTGGAACACGGCAACGTCGTACTACAGTAACATGCTGACGTTCGACAACTTTGCCGTCTCTTTTGGCGTGGTTCTGTCACTGACCGCGTTGGGCTGGTTCATGATGTCCACCAACTATTTTGAAAACAACACGCATGTTACCGACCATTTCGCACTCGTGTTGTTTTCGCTGGCCGGTGCGGTTTTTATGGTTTCGTACAGCAACCTGGCCATGCTGTTCCTCGGGATCGAGATACTTTCCATCTCGCTTTACGTCCTGACCGGAAGCCGAATGGGCGATTTATTTTCTAACGAAGCTTCGTTTAAATACTTCTTGATGGGATCGTTTGCCACTGGGTTTCTCCTTTTCGGAATTGCCTTGGTCTACGGTTCTACGGGATCGTTCGATCTGGCCACAATTGCAAACGCTGTTGCGGAGGGTTCAGGTGAATTTGCCCTTTTGCTCTACGCCGGCGTTCTGCTGATGCTGGTCGGCCTCGCGTTCAAGATCTCCGCCGTGCCCTTTCATTTCTGGGCACCCGATGTTTACGACGGTGCTCCCACGGTCGTCACTGCATTCATGTCCACCATTGTTAAGATAGCGGCCTTTGGCGCATTCTTCCGCATGTTTGCGACCTGTTTCGGCTCTGTCCAGGCCCAATGGGTGACCACGCTACAGGTATTGACAATCCTCACGCTTTTGATCAGCAACATCACCGCTGTCTTCCAAAACAGCGCCAAGCGTATGCTCGCATATTCGAGCATCTCACACGCCGGGTATTTGCTTATTGCTTTGGTGGCGCTCAATGCCGATTCGCCGGGGGCCATCCTCTACTACGTAGCCGCGTACGCCATGTCAACACTAACCGCCTTTGCGGTACTTCATAATGTTGCCGGGACGAATGAGAGCGCGCCGATTGACGTGTTCAACGGACTGGCTAAACGTTATCCTTTTCTTGCCTTTATCATGACGGTGTCACTATTATCGCTGGCCGGAATCCCTCCGCTTGCGGGCTTCTTTGCCAAATACTACATGTTCACCGTGGCCTTTGAAAATGGATACGTAAGCCTTGTACTGGTCGCGGTATTCACTTCGCTTATTGGTATTTACTACTACTTCAAGATCATCATCGCGATGTACCTCAAATCCGATGAGGCGACTCCGGTTCTCACAATCCCGGTGTTGCACTGGATCGTGATGGTGGCTGGCGCACTGATAACCATTGCGCTTGGGATATTTCCCGGATTGGTTGCCGGATTGATTTGATTTGATCTGCCCCGCCTGCAAAGATCAATCCATACCTGAGCGGGAAAATCGGATGGACCTGGTACAGTACAAGGCTCACCACTGCCGACCCGGAGGATGAATCGGCATGCCATCCCCCTGGAAAGTGAAGTCTTGCAGAGTGATAACACCTATTTTGTTAGCCGGTGGGGCTGGAGTACGCTTCGATTCGCCTCTCTTTTTCGCAAGGCAAAGCCCGGTACCATTTGCTTTGACCTTGGTGTACACAGCCTACATGGTGGTGCTGTGAGATACATGAATGTGGAGAATCCCGGCAACCAGATTCCAGAAAGCGATGTGATGAGGCGATTCCTCAATACACAAACCCATGTAGTACACGAGCATCATGTTGGCTGGGGCTATTCAAGCATCAACAACCTCGTCGAATATCGTTTTGGTATTGCCATCCATTGCGGCCAATAGCAGCAACGAACGGTTTGATGCTTTCGTCACTTCAGGCGCGCAGGACTTCGTAGGTCAATGAGACCAGTCCGGTATCGTATGGCTTCGTTTCGGTTAACTTTGTCTTTATGCGTTGAATAATCCCGGAAAACAATGGCTTTCCTTTGCCCAACAGGATTGGATGTACGGCGAGGTTTAATTCATCAACGAGGCCCGCGTTCATGAAACTTGTTGTAAGCGAAGCTCCCCCAAAAAGCCAGATATCCTTGCCTGGAGTTTGTTTGATCTTCTCCACGACCGCGATAATATCGCCGGACACCAACTCGGTACCCTCCGGTGCCGACTTCAGCGTGTTTGAAAATACATAGGTCTTTACACCAGCCCATGCCTTTTGGTCGTCAGGAACAGCCATGGCAGAGGCCACCTCATAACTTTTTCTCCCCATGAAAATGGTATCAATCCGTGCCATAAAATCGGTCATGCCGTAATCCTGATCTGTGAAACACCAATCATATTCACCATTGGGTCCTTCAATGAATCCGTCAAGCGATACGGCAACTCCTAATACGACTTTTCTCATACCTATGTGCTTTAGGGTTGATTCGTTCTAACCTAATAATTGAACCCGACCATGATCCGTTCGATGCCCGGTCCCTTCATCCCGTGAATGGCTTCCAAAGGATGAACCCTTCGTCGTGCCGTAGAGCGACAACAAGGCGAGTAGTCCGACAATGATCCCAATGACGAGCACGATTCTTCGTTTCATCTCCCCGCGGGTATATGAATGTTATGCCACGCCAATTAAGGGCTCCCGCCTGTCAACCTTATGTCAGGAGGGAATACCGGATGAGAATTTTCGACCGGGGAGCAGGCCGGTCAGCGATCCGACTCGACAGGGAGGGGTTGCCTGTAGTGGCTAGCCAACTCCTCTATAAGCCGATCCATAGTCTCTCTAAGAAGGGTCGGGCTTTCAATCTCCACAGCGGTACCGTGCATCATAAGCCAGCGGCAAAAATTATCAAGTCCTCCGACCAGGAAGGTCATGCGCACCGCGTTTTCGAGCACGTCTTCAGAGACATAACCGTAATAATATTTCGCATGCCGGACAAACTTTGCCACCGACTTATCAAAAATAACCGTGACCTTCTGCATACCCTGATGCTCCTGCGTCAACCTGTTGAAGTACTCCTGCAGGGTTAAAAGGTTTCGCGAATCAAAGTTTTCTCCGGTACTTTTCAGGGATCGGATCAAATCGACCCTGAAGTCCCGGTATCCGTTTCTTAACCTACACCACGCAATCAGGTGCCATCGTCCGCTGTAGTACACCATGCCAATCGGCTCGACTTTGCGTTCAGTTGCCTCGCCCGTGTTGGCAGAATAATAATTGATATGCAGAACTTCTTTTCGCGAGACAGCGCGCGTCACCTCGGACATATATTCGTTCGCCGGCTCAGCCTGCTGATCGGGAAAGCGGAACACCTGGATGGAAGACTGCAGATTCTCCAGGTAGTCTTTATCGTGGTCGTTTAATACCGATTTTATTTTCAGGAGTGCCGACTCATAAGCTTTTCTCACGGAGTCGTCCGTCATTTTTTCGACAAGCTTTCCCGCCGTCAGCATTGCGCTGGCTTCTTCCTGACTAAACATGACCGGAGGGAGGTGATATCCGTCGACAATAAAATATCCCTTCCCGGCCTCTGAGCCAATCGGGACTCCCGCTTCCATCAGTGCCTTCACGTCGCGATAAACGGTTCGCAGGCTGATGTCGAAACGGTCGGCAATCTCCTCCGCCTTAACGACCCGTTTGGTTTGGAGTTGGATAAGAATAGCGGTCAGCCGGTCGATCCGATTCATAAGCAAAAGATAAATCTAAAAACCGGAACGTGAAAACCAGACCGCAAAACGCGAAATGTTTTTATTTCTCAGCAAAATACCGGAATCACCAGAAGAATGCGTATAGGAAAGCGCATATGGTCAACACGATGAACGCGCCGATGTTGAATGCCGGGCTTGTTTTGAAAAAGTTGCGCGTCAATTCGATTCCCTTTTCATCGACTCGGCCTTTGCCCTTGACAAGACTCACAACAACAATAATCAGGATCGAAAGGAGGCACGTTATGAACATTTGGTTCATGAACGGAATATTCACAAAGACCGGCGAATCAAACCATCCGTTTTGACCAATCTTGAAATAGAAGGCAATAGGAATAGAAAGGACCGCTCCCCAGATTGCGGCACGATTCGTCGCCTTCCGGTAGAACAACCCGGCAAGGAATACCGCCAGGATACCGGGACTAACAATCCCCGTGTACTCCTGGATAAACTGAAATGCTTCCTTGAGGTTCGCCAATGTAGGAGCGATGAAAGCCGCAATCAACAGTGCCACAAAGGCGGTAATTCTTCCAACCGCTACGGTTTGCTTGTTGGAAGCGTTCCTGTTGATATAAGGACGATAGATATCCATCGTAAAGATCGTCGCGGTTGAATTGAGCATCGAAGCCAGCGATGAAACAATGGCCGCAGCAAGCGCAGCGAGGACGAGTCCCTTGAATCCAATCGGAACGAAATTCCGGATAAGCCAGGGCGCAGCATTGTCGTTGACGATCTCCCCTTCCGTATTAATAAATCCTGGGTCCAGGGTTTCAGCAGTCAGCATTCCCGACGGATCAGCATTCAAGACAAAAGCAATGATGCCGGGAACAACAACAATCAGCGGAATGATGAGTTTCAAAAAAGCAGCAAACACGATTCCTTTCTGAGATTCCTCAAGACTCTTGGCCGCCAGGGTTCGTTGAATGATGTATT
>CAZIAG010000338.1:0-4679 GCA_964537375.1 uncultured Roseivirgaceae bacterium | reverse complement strand
ACTCGAACCCAGGACCCATACATTAAAAGTGTATTGCTCTACCAACTGAGCTACGAGATCGCCAATATCTTTCTTTGCCGTTCAGCGCACGAAACCTGCGCTGCTCGCGTTTCGTATCCGCCTGAAGTAAAGGAATTTGTCTAATTTCGACCCTTTTCCTTAATTGAAGGGCACAAAGGTAGCAGGATATGAAAAAAATACAAAGAGGCCTCCCAAAAATTGTAGCCGCTCTCCTGCTCATGATTTGCACTCTTGAACCGGCTGTGGCTCAGGTGGGCTCACATCGACTATTCGTGGCGGATTCGCTCTTCGCCGCCGGACGATACACTCAATCGTTTGATCACTACCAGCAACTCCTCGCCAACAATGAGTACACGCCCGCGATGTTGTTGAAAATGGCCTACATCAAGGAGGGACTGGTGGAAATCGGACCAGCCCTGTACTACCTCAACCTCTATTATCTCGACACCAACGACGAAGCAGCGCGCGTGAAAATGGAGGAACTGGCCCAGAAGTACAACCTGGCAGGGTACCAATCGGCAAACGGCGACGTGATGGCGTTTTACCGCAAATACCGCGACCTCATCAGCCTGGTCCTGGCGGCCATCGTAGCCCTTTTCTTTGCTATCGCTGTGTACACGCGCCGCCGTCTCAACACCCGTCCCGTGATCGCGTTTTCTTTCCTGGTCTTCTTTATGCTCGTACTCGGCACGCACTTCTACTTCGGCGCTGACAACAGCCAGGGCATCATTACCAGTCCACGTACCTACCTCATGACGGGCCCTTCCGGAGCCGCTGATGTAGTGGAAGTAGTTGCCGACGGCCATCGGGTCAATGTCGTCGGACACAAAGATGTGTGGTTGAAGATCGAGTGGAAAAAGAAAATCGCTTACATTAAAGAGGGGAGTTTAAAGCGGGTCGAATTGTAAGGCCATATCGATCGCAAAACCAGGCATAGCGTCATTGCGGTAACAAGAGCCCGCGGCAAGCATTCAAATCCGCGCTCTCCGCCCATGAGAAAAAACTACAGGGCGAGGCAACCCGGCTGCCAACGAAGGTATTGAATAACCCACAACGGCAAATCCTCCCCAGCCACGCTTACTGGTCCGACCTCAATGCAATGCTTCCCTTATACTCGCGATTGGAATAACGCAATGTGTAGAAGTAAATGCCGGTAGCTTTCTCGTCGGGGTACCAACGGAAATCGCGGTCGGTGCTGGTGAAGACTTCCTGACCCCAGCGATTGTAAATGGAAATATTAACAAATGTACCCTGACAATTGTCGGGGGGGAGAATGGAGACGAGTTCCTTCTTTGGCGTTTCCCGGACCATGGCAAAATATTCGTTCACTCCGTCGTTGTTGGGAGTCATGCGGTTCGGTGGAAGGAAATCAAATGGCCCACTAGGCACGTCGGAAATGTAAAACTTCACGGCCACCGTATCTCCCTTGGCATTATGGCATCGGTCGTCTGACGCGACAAACCTGAAGGTGTACTCGTTTGCGTAAATACCGTTCTGAAAAATAGAACAGTCGGGGTACCACGCAAAAGTAGTCGACGCCGAACCGACGCCCTCCACGGGTTCGAAGACATATCCCACCGGTTCGACAGTACCGCTCGCCTCCACGAGGTCAATCGCGACGTCGTCCAGGTTACCGTCAATCGCAGAAATACCTAGTGATATCTGCTGACCCACGAGCAGTGATTGTTCGTTGTTCTCGAATTCCAGTTCGGGGTTCGTGTTGACCACCGTGAGGTTCGGAGGAGAATTATCCGGCGGCTCCACGTTCACGTTTATGGTGACGAGATCAGTCTGTATGATGTGGCAATAGTTAGCGCTGTCGATCACCACAAAATGCAGCTGGTAAGCGTCACGTAGCGCTGTACCCTTGCCGCACGGTACCGTCCACTCGAACAGGGACGATACGACGCCTTTCGCCGTGTCGCCGGGGAATTTCATTTCATAGTCTTCCAGGTCGAAGTCACTGCCAATCGCGACAAGTACAAGGTCATCGCCGTCTGCGTCGGTACCCGTGACGGTGAACACCAGCGGCTCAAATACCTTTCGTGTTACGCCGTTGGCAACCTCGTCGGGCGTGAGGCTGACTTCAATTTCAGGTTTCGAATTGTCGGGTAATTGCACCGCGAGATTCAACACCATCGTATCCGCCTTGGAGAATCCGCATTTGTCTTTATCCTCAAGGAGAATCTTCAGTTCGAACTCCGTCTGGCTATTGAAGTCGTACACATCGCATCGCGGATCCCAGACCAGTTCGGCCTCATAATGCCCGGGTACGAGCTCAATCTCATTGATGCTAATCCCAAAGTTAGCCGGGTCAAAGCCGTCCGTTAGAATATGGGCTTCCAGCGTATCGCCATCAGCATCGATTCCTTCAATGGGCCACGTCTTGAGTTGGCCTTCCTGGATCTGTTCGATGACATCGGCCGTTAGGAACTGAGGGCGCGCATTCGGCGGGGGTTCAATATTCACCGTGATCTTCAACGTGTCCGTAAGGGGCAACGCGCATTCGTCGTCCATCGCGACAATCGCAACCTGGAATGGCCCTTCAATCGGCGGGCATTCATCGAAGCAAATATCGAACTCAATAGTGCTTCCGTCAGTGAGCGTACCGCTCCTTACATCGGGAAGAATGTCGGAGATACTGCCTTTGAAGTTGATCGGAATAGCCTTGATCTTCACCTCCTCCGTGAAGCTGTGCGCGGGGTTTGACGCATCCGGGTCTGAAATTCTTACCTGCACGCACCGTTCCTCGTCCGTGACCGTATTGGAAAACGTCACGGTCATGTTTTCGTCGAAGGTATAATCTGCAGCGGCGAGTTCCTTACCCATGATGTTGGGGGGGTCGGCGGGTTCGCACCCATCGACAACGAGCATTTGGAAGTCGCGACGTACCTCACCGATCTTGACGCCGTCGCGGTACTCTTCGCACTTCACGGCAAAGACGAACAGTCCCAGGGTTGTCGGTGTTACTCTCAACAGGCCATCGCTGGATATCGATAGGTCCGGGTCGCCGTTCATGATATTGTCCAACGAATAGCCCTCACTCCACTTCACTTCGGGAAACGGCGCGGGCAAAAGTGGCGGTACCGCCAGGGTCTGGTGCGTGCTGAGCGGCGTGACGAGCGAATAGACCAGGGAGTCACCATCGTCGTCGATACCGGAGAAATCCGCATAGTAAGGACGATAGGGACAGGCAAAGTCATTAAGCGGTGGGAAAAGCCGCGGTGAAGAGTTAATAAAAAGTTCGCCGTCCTTTACGACCGGCGGAAACTCAAGATAAAACGCTTGACCGGCAGCGTCGGGAAAGTTTGGCGCATTCTCCGGAGGTTGTTTGCTGACGATGTTGGTGATGGTGTAGTTGCGGCAGCAGCGTTCCCAGGTAATATAATATCCTCCGGGATCCTTGTACACGTCCGGCGACAGCGTTACGTCGCGGGTGTAAATTAGTTTTTGGGTTACGATATAGCCCTCGGAACATTCGGGCTGAGTGTAGTTCACCGGTGTGCGCGAAACAAAGTTCAATTGCACGTAGTCCATCAACCGGTTATCCGATTTCCTGAAGATTGCCGCAGTGATAAAAGGCTCCGACACCTCCGGGGGTACACCGCCAAATTCGTTGTTCAGCACATCGAAATAATAGATCAGGTTGATGCGGTATCGATTGCCGCTAATGTGCAGGATCTCAAATTCGCCCCCCACAATGTGGGACGCCATGATGGGAAAAGCCACCAAACAGAATCCCAGCAATCCAACTCTTTTCATAAAATGCCGAATCATGCTCCGAGCAGCGGGTTTGGTTTAAGCAATATACGACGGCCGGGGAAAACAGGCTGCAAAACGTCGTTATTCCGTAGCTTTGACCCTTTTATTACCGGTTTTGGTTGTAAAGTAACATGAGAAAGGGCGACATAATCGAGAACATTCGAATTGAGACAATGGCCGCTGAAGGCAAATGCGTGGCGCGAGTCGACGGTAAGGTGATCTTCCTGGTGGGAGGCGCTCCGGGTGACCTCGTGAATGCGGAGGTGACAAAGGTCAAATCAGCGTTCCTCGAGGGAAGAGTGACGGAGGTGGCGGAACAGTCCCCGGCCCGCACGACACCGTTTTGTGTACACTTCGGACTGTGTGGGGGTTGTTCATGGCAACACATCGAATACGCTACGCAACTTCAGTATAAACAAAAACAGGTGGTCGACAACCTGGAACGGATTGGCGGCCTGGAACTTCCGCCTGTAAATCCCATCGTGCCATCACGACGGACACGCTTCTACCGCAACAAACTCGACTATACCTTTTCGGCGCAGCGGTGGCTATACAAGGAAGAAATCGCCTCCGACCGCATGGTGGTCGAACCGGCGTTAGGGTATCACATTCCACGAAAGTATGATCGCGTCTTCGACGTAAAAGAGTGCCACCTGCAGCCCGATCCGTCAAACGCAATCCGGCTGGTCGCCCGCGACGAGGCCATTCGAAATGAGATACCCTTCTTCGACCTGCGCAAACAGGTAGGGTTTCTCCGGACATTAACGATTCGTACGGCAAGCACCGGCGAGGTGATGGTCATCCTGCAGGTCACCTACGACAAAATGGAGTGGATTGAAAAAATTCTCTCGCGACTGGAGCGCGATTTTCCGCAGATCACGTCCTTTCAGTTTGTG
>CAZIAG010000337.1:0-4693 GCA_964537375.1 uncultured Roseivirgaceae bacterium | reverse complement strand
CGTGTGACAGACGACAAGAATGAGCCATTACCGGGGGTGAGCCTTTTAATCAAAGGCACATCCCAGGGTACCGTGACGGACGGCAATGGTGAGTTCCGCCTTACCAATGTGCCCCCCGACGGAACACTTCAGGTGAGCTTCATTGGCTTCGCCTCTCAGGAAATTACCCTTGCCGGGCAAACGCACCTGGAGATCCAATTGAAGCCCGATATCCTCGCGCTCGAGGAGGTTGTTGTCGTCGGATACGGCGAGCAGAAAAAGAGCGTGGTAACAGGCGCAATCTCCAGCGTGAAGTCGAAGGACCTGGAGAACATGCCCGTCATGAGGCTCGAACATTCGCTGCAGGGACGAACTTCCGGATTAACCATCACCTCGAACTCCGGTCAACCCGGTGCACCTGCGACGGTCCGCATCCGCGGAACCACTACGATCGGTGACAGCGATCCGCTGTACATCGTAGACGGTGTGCAAATCGGCGGAGGAATTGAATATCTCAACCAGGCGGATATCGAGTCGATCGAAGTGCTCAAGGACGCGGCATCGGCCGCCATCTATGGTGCACGCGCGGCGAATGGCGTTATCATCGTCACGACCAAGAAAGGTGGCGCGGGGCAAATGGCTGTCAATTACAACGGGTACGTTGGTACACAACAGCCATGGCGGAAACTCGATCTGTTGAACGCCACGGAATACGCCACGCTGCTCAATGAGGCTACGGTAGCCTCCGGAGGTGATCTTCGATTCGCTGATCCGACTGCGTTTGGTGAAGGCACGGACTGGCAAGACCTTGTCTTCAGCGATAATGCAGGAATACAAAATCATGAACTGAGCATTTCTGCCGGAAATGAAAAGTCAACGTACTTCGCGTCCGCGGGCTATTTTGATCAGGAAGGTATCGTTGCGCCGTCCAACTCGAAGTTTAACCGCCTTACGCTTAGGTTCAACTCTACCCACAATATTTCAAAGTATGTCACGTTCGGCAACAACATCGGATATACGCGGATCAAGACCAAAGGCGTCGATCCGAACAGCGAGTGGGGTTCGCCGCTGAACAGGGCGATCAACATCGATCCGATCACGCCGCTGGTCGTAACGGATCCCACACTGTGGAACACAAGTCCCTACAATATCCCTAACGTTGTACGCGACGCACAAGGGCGGCCCTACGGCATTTCGAGTATCGTGACCTCAGAGATCCTCAACCCGATCGCTGCGTTGCAGGTAGCACAAAGCAACGCATGGTCTGATAAGGTCGTTGGCAACATGTTCCTCGAGGTCGAGCCGGTGAAAGGACTCAAAGCGCGATCCAGCGTTGGTGTTGACCTGGCGTTCTGGGGAGACGAGAGTTTCTCGCCGCTTTTCTATTTGAACGCGACAAACCAGAATACGCTCAATGACTACACACGTAACGTGAACCGCGGGTTGTTCTGGCTGTGGGAGAACACCGTGTCGTACACCTTTAACGTCGATCGTCACAACGTCAGCGCGCTTGCAGGTATATCTGCTCAGCGCAACTATGGCGAAATGCAGGGCGGTACCAAAACCGGAATTCCTGTGAACCACATCGACGATGCATCCCTGGGATTCCCGGTATCGCAGGAGAACCAATATTTCTACGGAAGTGAATACCAGGAGACGCTGGCCTCTACCTTCGGGCGAATCAACTACAATTTCGATGAGAAGTACCTGCTCACCGCGATCGTGCGGAGAGACGGCTCATCGCGATTCGGAAGCAACAACAAGTATGGTGTGTTCCCGTCTGTGTCGGCCGGATGGGTGGCGTCCAGCGAGGCGTTTTGGCCGCACAACGACGTGGTCAACTTCCTGAAGATACGAGGTTCATGGGGTGTGAACGGTAACAACCGGATCGGTGATTTCCGTTACCTGTCAACCGTCGGCGGAGGAAGAAACTATACAATAGGCGGCACGTTGGTAAACGGCGTCAGTCCGAATGCTATTTCAAATCCTGACTTGCGTTGGGAAGAGACGACACAAATGGACCTCGGCTTTGAAGCGACGGTTTTGAATGATTTCACCGTGACCTTCGACGTATATTCCAAGAAGACCACCGGTATGCTGCTGCAGATCGACGTTCCGTGGTATGTTGGTAACAATGGTCCGATCGGCAACATAGCGGATATGGAGAACCGCGGCTATGAGATTGAACTGGGTTACAACAAGAACATTGGTGAGGTTGCGTTGAGTCTGGCGGCAAATGCCTCCTACTTGCAGAATAAGGTGACCTACCTCGGCGCAGACAAGCTTTTCCTCGGTGGTCAGGTCTTTGGACCCCAGGGCGTTCAGATTACGCGGACCGAAGTGGGTCTGCCGATCGGATTCTTCTACGGGTTTAAGACCGATGGTATCTTCCAGACAGCTGAGGAGGTTGCCGGATACGTCAACAGCGACGGCGATCCGCTTCTGCCCAATGCTGCCCCCGGCGACATCCGGTTTATCGACTATAATGGCGACGGTAGAATAGACAACGATGACCGCACCATGATTGGCGACCCGACCCCGGATTGGACTTTCGGGTTTACGGCGTCCGCCAAATGGAAGAGCTTTGATTTCATTGTGTTCGGTCAGGGCGTTTACGGTAATGATGTGTTCCAGGCGATCCGTCGTTTCGACCTGCCGACTTCGAACTGGACAACGGAAGCGCTTGGCCGTTGGACAGGAGCGGGGACGAGCAATTATTTTCCCCGGCTGGTGCTGAATGATCCTAACCAGAATTTCAGCCGCAGTTCCGATTTTTATATCAAAGACGGATCGTACTTCAGGATTAAGACGCTGCAAATAGGCTATACGTTACCCCAGGACATCACGACGAAGGTAGGGCTTAACAAACTGCGCGTATACGTCATGAGTAACAACCTTGCCACGTTTACGCGGTACACCGGGTTCGACCCGGAAATCGGCGGTGGAAGCTTTGGAGTAGACCGTGGTATCTATCCGCAGCCGAGATCATTTATGGCAGGAATCAATGTCGGTTTCTAAAAATCTTTGACGATGATTAACAGAATCAAAAAATATTTGGCGGTCGTTGGCCTCCTGGTGGGAGCGCAATGGCTGACGTCGTGTGACGATTTCCTCGAGCTGGACCCGATGGGCACGCAGTTGGAAGGGAACTTTTACCGCAATGAAGAGGAAATTTTCCAGGGACTGGTTTCTATTTACGATGTGTTGCAATGGGGTACATCCGGTGGCTATACCATGAAGATGCCGTTGTTGACGGCCGCATCGGATGAAGCACACGCGGGTGGTAGCGATGCATCCGATCAACCGAGTTGGGTGGCGTGGGATAGCTTTACGCTCGACCCGTATCTCGGACCGCAGGCTGGACTCTGGCAAAAGAATTACACCGGCGTATACCGCGCCAACCTCTTGTTGGAGAAGATCGGGGAAGTAGAGGGACTCGATGAAGCGTTTAAGACGCGAATCATCGCCGAGGCCAAGGCACTGCGCGCGTACTTCTACTTTGACCTGATCCGCTTCTTCGGAAACATTCCCCTGATCACGGGTCCGATCCCTACCGAAGAGCTGTATTCTCAACCTCAGGCGACGCCTGCTGCCGTGTATGAGCAGATTGAACGAGACCTCAATGAAGCGAGGCCGGGACTGCCGGATAAGACCAATTTCACGATGGATGTGTCGGAGAAGGGCAGGCTTACACGTAGTGCAGCCACTGCATTGCTTGGCAAGGTAATTCTTCACCAGAATGACAATTCACGCATGGCTGAAGCTGCGGCCCTGTTCAATGAGGTGAACAATACGCCCGGTTATATGTTGCTTCCTTCCTTCGGCGACATTTTCCGTCCCGACAACGCGTTCCACCAGGAGTCGATCCTGGAGATTCCGCATTCCAATCTTGCCGCCTGGGGTGACTGGGGATGGGTCAACGGTGGAGAGGGCAACGTTGGTGTGCAGTTTGTCGGCCCGGCCGATTACAACGGTCCCGAGTTTTCCAATGGATGGGGCTTCTGCCCGATTTCACTGGACCTCGTCAACGCGATGACGGGTGATCCTCGCTTTGAGCACACCATCATCGACGGCAATGCGATGAAAGCACAAGGAGCAACGTACAACGCGCGTTATCAGAACACGGACTACTTCATTCGCAAATATGCGCCGCTCAAGGACTTCCGCTCTTCCGTGGGAACTCCCGAGTTGAATTGGCCGATTAATGAAATCGAAATTCGACTAGCCGATACTTACCTGATGGAAGCCGAGGCATTGGTGCGCAGCGGAGGAGATTTGAACCGCGCCGAAGATTTGCTGGACGCAGTGAGAGGACGTGTGGGGCTGGGATCTGTGCCCGCGACACTGGACAACATCTACAACGAACGTAGGCTTGAGCTGGCCACAGAAGGGCATCGGTTCTTCGACCTGGTGAGGACGGGACGTGCTGCTACCGTACTGGGTCCGTTGGGATTCGTCGCAGGGAAGCACGAAGTACTCCCGATTCCCCAGCAGGAGATCGACGTTACGAACGGCGTCTTAAAACAAAACAACTACTAAACCCGCGCTTCTTATGAAATTCTTTCGAAACATAAAGGTGGCTGTCATCCTCGGGCTTTCGTTGGCGATGGTGCGACCGACCTGAACCTGCAGCGCAAGCCGGTTGAGCGTCTCGATCGGCGCGGCATTGCCCGACAGCTCGGCGATCGCCTCGTGAAACAGCCGGTCCTTTGCG
>CAZIAG010000336.1:0-4700 GCA_964537375.1 uncultured Roseivirgaceae bacterium | reverse complement strand
GCACCAGACGATTGACCCTGGGGAGGCGGGTAAGTTCCGGGTCCCGCCGAAGATTCAGGTCCGTGAGTGTGCGCCCGGGCTGGTTCGAACTGGAAACGCCTAGACCGACATATCCGCCCGGCCTGGCTATCCCGGTCCGTCTCATCTATCCAATCAATGAGCAAACGCTCAATCCGCAAAGTCGCGACGAAGCCGCGTCTGCGATTGGAGGTGATCTTGCGACTACAAAACTGTTCTGGGACGTGAACTGACCAAAGACGTTTCAATAGTTGAAAAACCACGCTTACCATGGGCGTGGTTTTTTTATTGGATGGACATCTTTTTGGGAAAGAGGGGCAGGCATGAAGTATCTTATCAAACCGTGGAATCAGAAGCCGCTAAAGCATCACATCCGAATGGAAAACAAGACGCCTACGCGGACCGTTCGTCACCGTGGATACGGGCTCGGACTCACATTTTCATCACGTTGCTACGCATGGAGCAAAAACTTTAGCTCCGGCGTACAGCAACTCATCTATTCAGAGTTCTCAATCGCCGCCTGACCTCCGAATGGTAGTCTTCCCTGTGCATTTCGAGCAGGCGTCGTGAAAGGATGTTCTGAACATTTGGCTTCATCCATGATATGACAAACAAACCAGCCTGTCGCCTTCAGGTAGTCAGCGACCAACGCGCGGTGACAGCGCCACCACACTGCTTCGGAACACATGATCGCGACGCGTTCGCGAAGAGCAACCTTTTCCAACAATCCTAAAGCCGTTCTGAAATCAGCCGTTTCCATATAGTCGGCGTATCCCCTGAACGAGCGATTCCGCCACGCAACATTCTCAGAGTCGGCCTTCGGCTGCCTCCGACCTCCGAGGTTTTCAAAATGCCGGTAAGCAATGCCCTCGCGACCCAATAAGCCCCGAAGTTCTTCACGGTTAAAGTGTGGAAACCTTCGGGAGCCGGGAAACCTCCTCACATCCGCAAGCAGCGTTATCTTAAATGACTTCAGCCGCTTCACAAATTCGGGGAAGGAAAGCGTCGAATGTCCTATTGTCCAGATTTTCTTCCTCTTTTCCATCATGAACTCTTTCCAAAAAATCAACCCGGGCTGATTAGAAGGCCGCCTTTTCCGGTACATCGGCTGTTGTTTCCGCGAAGCCTGCCATTCGGAACACTTTTTTACCAACGCACCTCCGTTTCCGACGTACTGCTGATGCGCTCAGCACGCAGCCGCCGGTTTCGTAAATTCACATCCCTGAGATACGACCACAAATTTACGTGCTATGAAGTCACTCGTCGAAGGAACCCTACCCGTGCAGCAGATCAATATTGTACGTCATACCATACTTGAGGACGGTAACTTTCCAAACAACGGACGTCTTCCCCTGGTCGTTTATAGGAAGGCACTGCGCCTCCCTGCCGATGAAGATCGCGGGAAGGCCGTCGCCGAGATCTTTGAAAGCAACGGCTGGGTTAATAGTTGGGAAGACGGGATCTTCGACTACCATCACTACCACAGCAACGCACACGAAGTATTGGGCATCATCCAGGGTAGCGGCCGGATTCAATTCGGCGGCCCCAACGGGATATCCTTGCTCCTGGAAGAGGCAGATGTGGTCGTAATCCCCGTGGGCGTCGCCCATAAAAACATAAGCGAAGAAGGAGACCTGGTATGTGTCGGGGCTTACCCGTTGGACCAGTCCTACGACCTAAAGCGCGGCTTACGCGAGGAACGCGAAGAAGCGGTACGGAATATTGATGCCGTACCGCTCCCGGAAGCCGATCCGCTCTATGGCGTAAACGGCCCGCTCATGAAAAACTGGATCAACGAACCCGGAAAGATCGACGACCTCCCATAGGTCGCGCGGAAAAATCAACTTACTTCACTTCCAGCCTGACGTCGTCGTAGGCAGATAGTCCGTCATTATCCGTCGCCATGAACCTGAATTCATAAGTTCCTTTGATGAGATCGTAGATCCAAAGTTTTGGCGTCGTCTCATTTTTCATCGGCACATTCGGACCCGAAAGCTTTTTCCACAAATAAGAGGAGATAGTGCCATCTTCATCCCTGGCCTTCCCAACGAGCGTAAAGCCATTGTTGGTCGTCACCTTGTCCGTGCCGGCGTCGACAAACGGCACCCTCTTCGTACTGGACGAATTGACCACAAGCCTCATATCGTCCTGAGCGGTCGCACCGTCGTTGTCGGTAACCGTCAACTGAAATACGTACACTCCCGGCGACAGGTCATAGGCCCAAAGTTTCAATGTGTTCGTGTTCGCCAAAGAGCACCCCGGGCCGGAAAGTTTCCTCCACTGTACTGACACGATATTTCCATCCTTGTCGGATGCTGACCCCACAACGGTAAAGCCGCGATTTGTCGTGGTTTTATCCGGACCAGCATTGGCGATGGGTTTAATGTTGGATGGATCGTTGACGACAGGTTCGTCCTTGTTGTCATCGCCTGGGATACCGGAGCCGACCGTAAGTTTCATTTCATCAGACGCCGTTGCCCCTTTATTGTCCTTGACGGTAAGTCGGAAAACGTAAACACCGTCGGACAGGTTCTTGGCGAAAAGTTTAGGGGTGTTTGCGTTGTACAACTCCGCACTCCCTCCCGAGACCTTTGTCCATTGATACGATGCGATGGAACCATCCGGGTCCGATGCAGATCCAACGATCGTGTTATAGTTCGCGGTCGTAGTTTTGTCGGGTCCGGCGTTGGCCACGGGGGGTTTGTTGGTCGTGGAGGTTCCCGACTTTACGGTAACCTTCACCTCATCAAAGGCACTCGCGCCGCCATTGTCTTTAACGGTAAGCCGAAATGTATAAGTACCCTCGAGCAAATTGGATACCTTGAGTTTGGACGAGGTGGTATTGGAAAGGGAGGCTTGTCCGCCGGATGTTTTTGTCCATTGCCAGGAGGAAACTGTACCATCCGGATCGGAGGCAGAACCCTGGATCTCCAGGGAATTGGCAGGAAGTGTAATTGTCTTGTCGCTTCCCGCCGAGACAACGGGAGGCTTATTTGTCGGGCTCGTACCCGAATCCGTTCCTTTCCGGTAACTGAGCAACCAGTTGATCAAGTCGGTTTCCCTGTAGGCTTTATCCCACACATTGTGGCCCATTCCCGGGAAGATAGTCACCTTCGCCAGCGGATTAGGTTTCGGCGTGCACACATTGATCGCGTTTATCATGGTGGTGGTCACCGTATAAGAAACGGTTCCGTCCTTATCGCCGTGGAAGCCCCATACCGGAAGGTTGGCAGCAGCGATTTTGCATGCATTCCCGAGATCGTTGCCTCCGCTGCACACCGGTCCGATTGCCGCAAACTCGGATGGGTAGGCGCCGGCTGTTCTCCAGACACCAAACCCGCCAAGACTCAGCCCGGTAAGATAGACTCGGCTCTCATCTATACGAAGTTCACGTTTGACATGATTGACCACCTCCATCACGTATGCCGGCGTCCACATCCCATACGATGTCTTGAGTTGGGGAGAGATAAGAATAAAGGGATACTGGGTTCCACCTTGCACGTATTTCGGCAGCGCATTCTTCGCTACCTTCCAAACATCGGACGCCGTATTTCCCTTCTCTCCTATTCCGTGCAGGAAAATCACGACCGGGTATTTATCCAGGTTGGAGTTGTACCCCGAGGGCAGGTACTGCAAGTAATGCGTTCCCGCCGGGGTCGTACGCGCTGTTTGTTGTGCTCTTGTTTCGCTTAGAAAGATGAATAGGGCGATTGCCGCGATGGACAGATTAAATGTTCTTCTCATTCCACTTCACAGTTCAACCAGGCTGGTTTCCGGGTGGAAACAGCTTCAGGTAAGGTTACAAATCAGGTTAAAAAAATCCAGTTCTCTTTCGGGAGCCGCTGCGCAAAAAATGATTTACGCAATGGTGTCACCGAATGGCCATGTCATCTTCGTGATGACCAACGACGTGCGAACCGGTTGCAAGAAGGGGGAACTTCGCAAATCGGCAGAGGACCAACAGACGAAGGAACTATGAAGTCGAAGACTTGCCTATATTGACGGTGACTTTCTGCGTTCCATTGATGATGGCCAGGTCGACCGCCCGCTTTTAACGGTGACCCTATACGCTCACTGCATGCGGGCCCGCGCTTCAATACACCAAAGCAATTCTTTCACAAAGACGTCTGCTCGTTTCTCCATGCCCGCGTCTAAAACACTTCCATCTTCCGAAAACTTCTCCCCAACGCTGGGGACAGGAAACATCGCCGGGATTGTCCAGGCACGCATCTTCCAGAGTGTGAATTGCAGCGACGTAATCACCTGGGTTCCTCCGAAGACACCATCCGAAACAGTCGATATTCCCACAGGCTTTTTGTACCATTCGGGATAGAGAAGATCGATCGCATTCTTGATGCTGGCCGGATATCCACCGTTGTATTCCGGGGTAACAATGACAACGCCGTCTGCCGACTTCACCCGGTTTGCAAAATCCAGGGCGTTATCCGGAGGATTCTCCATAAACCTGAGGCGCTCCTCAAACAGGGGAAACGCATAGGATTGAAGATCCAGGATCTCCGCCGAACCTCGTCCATTATTAATGAACCGCTGAAAGAATCTGGCTACGCGTATGCTCTGACGTCCGCTGCGGACACTTGCTGCAATTATCGCTATATGTGGCATGTCCTGACAATTGGTTTGCAGCGGTGAATATATAAATTCGGTCCATACTTAGACGCGTC
>CAZIAG010000335.1:643-4768 GCA_964537375.1 uncultured Roseivirgaceae bacterium | reverse complement strand
CTCGACGCACCGGTGACTACGTTGGGGGCGGCCAACCTCCCCGCCGTTCCCCTAAATGTTACGCTCGAGCAAATGATGCTTCCTAATGCCGAAAAGGTCAGGGATGCGCTCGAACGACTTTTTGCCTATTGACGTTTTGCGTATAACCAATACGTGGAACAAGCCCCTGGTTCCATGCAAATGGGCAAATACTGCCATTTTTGACGTATTTTAGCGGGGCGAAGACCTGAGTTTTTAACCAACCGTTTTTTAGAACAATATGGGTCATTTACCCGACTTGATTCATGACCTTGCACTTATCCTGGTAAGTGCCGCTGTTACAACCCTGATATTTAAGCGGATCAGGCAGCCGGTTGTTCTGGGTTATATTATTGCCGGCTTTTTGGTCGGTCCGCACGTCAAGTTTATTCCGACCGTCGCAGACACGGCCAACATTGATACCTTGGCCGAGATCGGTGTCATCTTCCTTTTGTTTAGCCTGGGCCTGGAGTTCAGCTTCAAGAAACTGGTCCGCGTAGGGGCGGCCGCCTCCGTGACCGCCTTCGTGGAGATCATCTTCATCACCGTAGCCGGCTATTTTGTCGGCCGGTGGATGGGCTGGTCGGTAATGGATAGCCTTTTCCTCGGTGGAATGCTCGCCAGTTCATCCACAACGATCATTATCAAGGCGTTCGATGAACTGGGCGTGAAGACAAAGCAATACGCGCGAATTGTTTTTGGCGTGCTCGTGGTGGAAGATATCGTGGTTATTCTCTTGATGGTATTGTTGTCCACAATCGCTGTCACGCAGGCATTTGAAGGCTCGGAAATAGTCTTCACGATCCTAAAGTTGTTATTCTTCCTGGCCCTGTGGTTCCTGGGAGGAATTTTCCTGTTGCCTACGTTTATGAAACGGGCAAAGACGCTGCTTAATGACGAGACCCTGTTGATCCTTGTCATCGGGCTTTGCCTCGGAATGGTAGTGCTGGCCACGCAGGTCGGGTTCTCTGCCGAGCTCGGTGCATTTGTGATGGGTTCCATTATTGCGGAGACAACGAAGGCCGAAAAGGTTGAACATCTTATCAAACCGGTGAAGGACTTGTTCGGTAGTGTCTTTTTTGTGTCGGTTGGAATGATGATCGATCCTTCAGCGTTTGTCGAGTATGGATGGCCCGTTATGGTTGTCACGTTGTTGACCCTGCTGGGCAAACTGTTCAGTACGACCCTCGGTGCATTACTGTCGGGTCAGCCGCTTAAGCAATCTGTTCAGGTAGGCATGAGCATGGCCCAGATCGGCGAATTCGCCTTCATCGTGGCCACACTCGGCCTTTCATTGGGAGTGATTTCCGACTTCCTGTTCCCGGTGGCCGTTGGAGCTTCTGCGATTACGACGTTCACCACACCTTACCTTATTAAATCTTCGGAGCCATTCTACAATTTTCTCGAGCGACTCTTGCCCCGACGGTGGGTGAAGAACCTGAACGCGTATTCAGCCAGTGCGCAGAACATCCAGGCGGAAAGCGAATGGAGAACAGTGCTAAGGTCATACCTCAACATCATCATAACCAATGGTGTTATTCTCATCGGTTTGATGCTCTTGTCATCCAATGTGATCATGCCGTTTCTCGAGCAAAGGATTGAAAATCCCACATGGCGAAGTATTGGCGCCCTCGGTGCAACGGTCATTCTTGCTTACCCTTTCTTATGGGCGCTTATGGCGAGGCGCCCAGACAACATGGCCTACCGTGAGATGTGGCTGGAGAAAAGTTACAACCGCGGTCCGCTGCTGCTGATCGAAGTACTCCGCGTCATCATTGGAATTGTGTTAATCAGTATCTGGGTATTCAGGCTCTTCTCCACCCAATTGGCAATGTTGATTGCGGTCCCGTTTATCGTGTTGGTCGTGTTCCTTTTCAAGAAGCGCATTCAACAGTTCTACGGGCGAATTGAACAAAGGTTTCTCACAAACCTGAACGCCCGGGATGTGGGCGGCGCCGAAGCAACGCTTACGGAGAATATGTCTCGTGCGACACGTCGTTTTGAATCCGATTTGGCCCCCTGGGACGCGCATATTGTGGAACTGGAAGCAAACCCGCAATCGGATTTCATCGGGAAATCGTTGAAGGGTTTGGCCTGGCGGGAAAAATATGGTATTAACATTGTGTATATCCGCCGCGGAGAAAAACTTATCCACGCGCCTGGTCGCTACGACACACTACTGCCGTTTGACAAAGTAGGTATCCTTGCTACCGACGAGCAAATCCAGGCGTTCAAGCCCGTATTCGATCCCACCGCCGATGGGGAAGACCTTAATGCGGTCGATATCAACGACATCACTCTTCAGAAGGTAGTCGTGAATGAGCATACCAAACTGAAAGGGCAAAATATTCGCGATTCAAAGGTCCGCGAAAAAACGAATGGCCTGGTCATTGGTATTGAACGCAATGAACAACGTATCTTGAATCCGGATTCCACGACGGTGTT
Source organism: uncultured Roseivirgaceae bacterium (assembly GCA_964537375.1). Taxonomy (GTDB): domain Bacteria; phylum Bacteroidota; class Bacteroidia; order Cytophagales; family Cyclobacteriaceae; genus Chryseosolibacter. The sequence continues at coordinate 2,305 of CAZIAG010000335.1, read as the reverse complement.
TGAATGGGACGATGTCATCTGGATTGTTGGTGACCGCAGGAAAATACAAAAGCTTATCGACGGGGAGACCGAACCATAAGATGTACAGGTTGATCTTATTGTTGATACTGATGAGCATGAGCGTTCTTGGATTGGCTCAGCCCAGGGTTGTCGCGCATAGGGGCGCCTGGAAGAACACAGGCGTGCCTCAAAACTCGGTGGCGTCGTTGCAGGCGGCTATTGACCTGAAATGCTTTGCCAGCGAATGCGACGTGTGGATGACGTCGGATAGCGTGTTGGTCGTTCATCACGATCCGGACTTCTTTGGCTTGCCGATCGAACAAACACCCTATAAAGAACTGTGTGTGAAGAAACACACAAACGGAGAAGTAATCCCGACCCTGGATCAACTGCTGGCAATGATTGCAGCGCAAAACCACACGCGCTTGGTTGTGGAGGTGAAACCTTCGCGAATCGGATTGCAACGCACGCTGACCGTGGCAAAGCGTGCATTTCAGCAAGTCCAGGAGTTCGGAGTCGCTGACAAAGTAGACTACATTTCGTTCAGCTACGACGCATGCCTCCAATGGAAAAAATTGGTACCGGAAGCAAATGTTGCGTATTTGAATGGCGACAAGGCGCCATCGGCTATCAAGTCCGATGGATTATGGGGCATCGATTACAATCATGCACGCCTCATACTAAATCCAGATTGGATTCCGGAAGCGAAAAAACTTGGACTGACAATCAACGTTTGGACAGTGAACGATGAAAATCTTATGAAAAGATTCATCGAATCCGATGTAGACTTCATCACCACCGACGAGCCAGAGTTGCTGTTGCGATTGCTCGACTGAGCGACTCATTTGACCACCTCTCATATTTTCTTACTGAACTTTTGGCAAAACGTCTTATTTTGCCCTCGATACAAATTTGACTACATGAATAGCCCGCAGCCTTCCCGCGTCTTATGCGGAACACTTCTCCTCGTATTGTCTTTCAACATCGTCTTTGCCCAGGATTCCGAACCCCCGTTTCATTCTCTGACTCACAGTCGATGGGTTGATTCGGTCTTTCAAACACTCACGCCGGATGAACGAATCGCCCAACTCATTTCTGTTGCCGCTTATTCCAATCGCGGACCAGAGCATAAGGAAGAAATATTGAAGCTGATCCGGGAACAAAAGATTGGTGGCCTTGTCTTTTTCCAGGGCGGCCCTGTGCGTCAGGCCACACTGATTAATGAGTATCAGGAAGTCTCCCGTGTACCCCTGTTGATTTCCATCGATGCGGAATGGGGTTTGGGGATGCGTCTTGACAGTACAATCAGCTTTCCCTATCAAATGACCCTGGGTGCAGTGCAGGACAATTCGTTGATCTACGCGATGGGCAGGGAGATCGGTCGCCAATTAAGACGCAGTGGTATACAAATGAATTTTGCGCCCGTCGCCGACATTAATAACAATCCTTCCAATCCGGTAATAGGATTTCGCTCGTTTGGGGAGGACCGTGTTAATGTCGCGGCTAAAGCAACGGCGTATATGCGTGGTATGCAAGATGTGGGTGTTCTAACCACAGCAAAACATTTTCCAGGCCACGGAGACACCGATACAGATTCACACCATGCGCTGCCGACGATCAATCATTCGCGGGATCGACTCGATTCTATTGAACTGTATCCAT
>CAZIAG010000335.1:0-633 GCA_964537375.1 uncultured Roseivirgaceae bacterium | reverse complement strand
ATTTCGTGAGATGATCAAGGCGGGACTTGCCGGCGTTATGGTGGCACATCTGCACATTCCAGCTCTGGATAATTCGGAACGACCGTCCACACTGTCGAACCCGATCGTAACTGAGCTCTTGAAAAAGGAACTTGGGTTCCTTGGATTGGTGGTTACTGATGCAATGAACATGGGCGCGATTACCGACAACAACGCACCGGGTGTTGCCGACAAGGATGCGATCCTCGCCGGAAATGACATGCTCGAATTTACAGAGGACGTTCCTAAGGCGATTGCAGAGATAAAGAATGCTATTCGACAGGGATTGATCTCGCAGGCCGAAATTGACTTACGGTGCAGGAAGATGCTTGCGGCAAAAGCTTGGGCGGGTCTGGATCGGAAAAAGAAGGTAACAATTCCAAAGTTGGTTGAAGAGATCAATACGCCCGAGGCGGTAGCATTGTCGCGGGAGCTACAGGCATCGGCGATCACCGTACTCCGGAATGAGCGCAACCTCATTCCCCTGATGAAACTGGATACGCTGAGCGTCGCATCAGTATCCATTGGGACACAACGAGTAACACCATTTCAACACACACTGTCGCTTTATACGGATGTAAGGCATTTTACAATGGATTCAAAGGCTGACCAACA
>CAZIAG010000334.1:3861-4813 GCA_964537375.1 uncultured Roseivirgaceae bacterium | reverse complement strand
TCGACGTGACCGGGCTGCCACGACTGAATCGGCTAAAGCCAAAAAAAGAAACGGTAGTGTGATTGAAGACGTGGAGTGGCACAAGTTTTAAATGCTATTCGTCGCACGCCAAAAAGTCACGCTTTATGAAACAGGTTTTACACTTCCAGAGTCGGGTCTTATCCAGATCGGTCGTATTGCTTTCGGCTTTACTTCTCGCGAGTTCGTGTGCCAAGCGCATCGCGTTTACAAACTCCTCGATCGTGCCGGCAGCGGAGGGGCAGGTGAAAGTGAGCGAAGATGAAAACGACAACTATGTCGTCGATGTGTCTGTGAACAACCTGGCGAAACCAGAAAAGCTAAGTCCGCCGAAACAGACTTACGTAGTTTGGCTTGAAACCGAAGCTAATGGGGTGTTGAACATGGGTCGCATCGACAGCTCTACGGGTCTGTTTTCAAATGCCCTCAAGGGGTCGCTCAGAACGACCGTTCCCTACAAACCGACAAGGGTGTTTATCACCGCCGAGGAGGACGCCACTATTGAACACCCTGGGATGACCGTCGTTCTGCGCACGGAGACTTTTAAAGTGAACTGACTCACCCCTTGCTCTTTTTCCTGGTTCCGGCGGCAACTGTCGCAAAACGCCCATTGGAACCAAATTTCCCCTATAATACAAGGTTTGCCCCCTCGTGAACCGTCCGCGGGGGGGTATTAGCGTTTATGAAAGATCTATGATTCGACCCGTGATCCGTTTGACATGCCGGCGGCAACCGTTATTTAGAATCTTTCTAAAATTCTTGGAAAAAGGTGCCGCCAAACGCATATTTGCGCGTCTTTAGAATTAATCTAAATAACGATGACACGGGTTGCGACTATTGGCCTCTTTTTGATCACGACAATCACTTTTTCACAGGAAAACGGTTCAATCCGCGGAACCATTGCCGCGGCGGATGGGAGCGAATTGGGTATGGT
>CAZIAG010000334.1:0-3851 GCA_964537375.1 uncultured Roseivirgaceae bacterium | reverse complement strand
AAGGATACAAAGAAAGGTACGCTCACCTCTACAAGCGGGGATTTTCAGCTAACCGATGTACCGCCTGGTGAATATGTCCTTTACACGTCCCTGATGGGGTTCAATCCTGTCGAGCGGAAGGTCATCGTCGAGGCCGGCAAAACCGCTGACGTGGGAAGACTCATCCTGACCGAGGCTCATCAACGCCTCGACGAAATTCTGATCCGTGGTCAGCGTCACAATCCATACCAGCGAAAGGAAAGCACCTACGTAGCTAAACTGCCGTTGACCAATCTGGAGAACCCGCAGGTGTACAACACCATCACGGCTGAACTTTTGAAGGACCAGGTAGTCACCAACTTCGACGATGCACTGAAGAATGCTCCCGGTGTGGAAAAACTTTGGGAGTCCACAGGTCGCGGAGGTGATGGAGCAGGCTACTATTCGTTGCGTGGATTTGAAGTACAACCGACACTGGTAAATGGTCTTCCCGGTCTGACGAATGGAAGCCTGGACCCCGCCAACATTGAACGCATTGAAGTGCTGAAAGGCCCGTCGGGAACGCTGTACGGAAGTAGCCTGATCTCCTACGGCGGCCTTATCAATACCGTCACCAAAAGGCCAAACGAAAACTTTGCGGCAGCAGTCGCCTACGTGACCGGGAGTTTCGGACTACACCGTGCAACTGCGGACTTCAATACGCCTGTTCATAAGAAACTCCTAATACGCGTCAATGCTGCCTATCATCATGAAAAGAGTTTTCAGGATTACGGCTTCCAGGAGTCATTCTTCCTTGCTCCCACTCTTTTGTTCAAACCCAATGACCGGTTTGAGTTGCTGGTGATGGCTGAGGGACTTCATGGTGAAGGAACGAATCCGACGATGTTATTCCTGAATCGTTCCAGCCCCCTGCAATTCGCCAACCTCGAAGCACTGAATTACGATCCTGCCCTTTCCCTCACGAGCAATGATATCACGGTTGCGACACCCCGGTTGAACCTACAGGCCGTAGCCAACTACAAACTCTCGGAAAAATGGACTTCGCAGACAGCCATTACGCGGGGCTCGGCGCACTCCGAAGGTTATTACTCCTACCTTTGGGACAACTGGATCGACAAGGGCGAATTCAGTCTGTTCATTAGTGACCAGGATTCAAAAACATCAACTACCGATATTCAACAAAACTTCATCGGTGAGTTCCGAGTCAAGCAGTTCAGGAATCGTATTGTCCTGGGCCTCGACTACCTGCATCTAACGGCGAAAGACCACAGCAGCGCTTATGCATGGTTTCATGATGTTACGCCACAGGGCGAGGTAAACTATGATGATCCATATTCAGATGCCGTAGCCGAGCCAAGGTCTCTCACACGGGACGCTGTGGCCTCACTCCTCTCGACTGCAACACGCAACAACTCCACCGTGAAAAACCAGTCGTTTAGCGCTTATGTTCTCGACGTCATAGACCTGACGTCATCGTTTTCAGTATTGACGAGCGTACGCCTCGACTATTTCGATACACCCGGTGACATAGAGGCAACGAGTGACGATTACAGCCAGTTTGCCGTGTCGCCAAAGTTTGGCCTCGTTTATCAGGTAGTCCCACAAAAGTTCGCCTTGTTTTCGAATTACATGAACGGATTCAAAAATGTCGCGCCACGTCAAGTGGCTGATGCAGACGGACAAAATACGCGCGTCCAATCGTTTAAACCGGAGCGTGCGAACCAGTTTGAGTTCGGCGTAAAGGCGGACCTCTTTAAGAGCAAATTTTCACCAACCATTAGCTACTATCATATCCTTGTGACCGACAAGTTGATGGCCGATGCGCAGAACATTTACAATACCGTGCAAGGTGGTGAGGTCGAAAGCCAGGGCATAGAAATTTCCATTTCGGCCAACCCCGCTCGAGGCCTGAACCTTATCGGCGGTTATACCTATAATAGGAGCAAGACATTGAAGGGTGATGCCGCAAGCGCTTTCGGAGAAGTAGGTAAGCGTCCTGCCGAAGCTGGTCCGGCCAACGTTTTCAACGCCTGGGCTACGTACACTTTTAGTGAAGGTTTCATCAAAAACTTCGGGTTCGGATTGGGAATGAACGGTGCAAGTGAGCGGATAATTATGGACAGCGAATTGACAGGGCGCTTTGTCCTTCCTGCCTATACGACATTCAGCTCATCGCTGTTCTACGATGCCGAGCGATTCAGGATCACGCTGAAGGCTGACAACCTTACCGACGAGGAATACTATAAGGGCTGGACAACCATCAATCCGCAAAGGCCGCGGAGTTTTTCCGGCAGTCTGGCGTGGAAATTCTAACGGCAATCTTTAACCTGTTCCCGGCGTAACAATGTCAATTCGAAAGATCATCGGTAAAATTCACTTGTTAATAGGACTTCCGTCAGGGCTACTGATCTTCATTATTGCTATTACCGGGTGTATTTATGCATTCAAGACCGAGATCGAAAATGCCACGCAGAATTTTCGTTTCGTCGAGTCGGAAGACCGCCCGTTACTTCCGCCTTCTGAGCTTCAAGCGATTGCTGAACGGGAATTGCCTGGAAAAGAAATTCACGCCGTCCTCTATCATGAACCGGGGAAGGCAGCTCAGGTGATCTTCTACCATGCGGAGCCAGAATACTACTACTTCAATATTTTTATCAATCCATACTCCGGAAAGGTGCTCCACGTTCAAGATATGGATAAGGATTTCTTCCAGTTCATTCTTGACGGTCACTTTTACCTTTGGCTACCTCACCAGATTGGTCAAAAAGTGGTTTCGATCGTTACGCTGGTCTTCATCAGCATGCTACTCACCGGCATCGTCCTTTGGTGGCCGCGCGGCAATAACCAGACGAAAAACCGTCTAACCATTAAATTCGACGCCCGATGGAGGCGGAAGAACTATGATCTTCATAGCGTCCTGGGGTTCTACGCTTCGTGGATCGCCATCATCCTGGCGATCACAGGCCTTGTTTGGGGATTTACCTGGGTTGCTGACGGCCTTCATAAGATAGCAGGTGGAGACAAGTCATTGGTATATTATGAGCCGCCGTCTGATACGACGGCGATCCAGGCAACCGACATCCCCGCGATCGATCGCGTCTATTACAAACTGTTGCAAGAGTATCCAAAGGGGACCATCCTGGAAGTTCACATTCCGCATAACTCCGCTTCCCCCGTGTCAGTGAATGCCAACCCCGATCCGGAAACGTATTGGCAACGCGACTTCCGATACTTCGATCAATATACACTCAGGGAAATGCCCGTTGACCATGTGTACGGAAGGATCGACGAAGCATCCATTGCCGACAAGCTACTTCGAATGAACTACGACATCCACACAGGTGCCATACTTGGAACGCCCGGTAAGGTGCTCGTTTTCCTGGCGAGCCTCCTTGTCGCCAGTTTACCGGTCACGGGTGTATGCATCTGGTGGGGACGTCGGCACAAGTCATCGCTTGCGCTCCGCAAGGGGGGAGAGCGCTCCCCTGCGGAAGCTGCCCACGCCGTGTCGTTGCCCGGGTCGAGACCTTAGAAGTTCTGCCAGGACGCTTCAGGGTCTGGCAACTTCAAACCATGTGCTTTCGTAAATTTCAGTCGTCAATGACCGGTTTCATTTTTTGGACGGAGTTTTTATTTTTGGCCGTCTTTGAGTTTACGGCAATTCGTATTGCCAGTGTTTCGTAAACTCCCTTAATGCCAATTTTATCTTATCGAAAGCTAGAACAAAGCGCATCGCTATGGATATCCGTATTGAAAACCTCACAAAGCGATATGGAGAACAAACCGCGGTCGACCATATCTCTTTCGAAGTGAAGACCGGCGAGATTCTGGGGTTCCTTGGGCCAAATGGTGCGGGGAAAAGTACTTTGGGA
>CAZIAG010000333.1:0-4831 GCA_964537375.1 uncultured Roseivirgaceae bacterium | reverse complement strand
AAGTCAATTCGGGTTGTTTGGTCCATCAACACTGGTTCTTTCTCGTCTATTGTTGTTGGATGGGTTCAGAGGGTGGTTATGCGGGCGCAAAGGTTAATAGAAAAGACAAGACGACAACACCCGACAAGTGTACAATAGGTAGACAAAGAGAAAAAAACAGGTAGACAAAAGGTGAACAGACCCGCGATTGATGCCTTCAATTGAACTCGTTTGTTCAGCGAAAGCCCTAAATGAACCCTGGTTATCTTAAGATAAGGACGCCCAATGTTACGAAAAATTTCAAGTCAATTCAACTATTTCTGTACACCATTTTTCATACGCACACAAGATACCCTGAAAATACTGCCTCGTGCGAGAAAATAATATCAACAATGTACACGCAACATCTACCGTTTTAAAAGTTACAAATCGTACTCACCCGACATGGAAGAAAAAGAATAAGATGTCCGTCGAGACAACAAGAAAACTGCACATTCAGCACACAGAACTTCTGCACAAGAACGAGGAATTGCTACACAAGATCGCTGAACTTAAGTCAACCGTGGATCGTTTGCAGCGTTTAAACCGTGAGAAGGACTTTCTCATCGCCGCGGTCGCACATGATTTACGCGGACCGCTTAACCAGATGCAGGGCCTCGCCCGAATCATTCTTATGGAGAAAAATCACCTCACTGATCTCCAGGAGGAGTGCGCTGAAAGAATAGATGAAAGTGCATCGGGTCTCGCAAAACTGGTTGCAAAAATCCTGGATCCCGCTGCCATCGAAGTCGATGGGCTCACGCCGGAACTGCGCTCAACGAGCGTCGACATTGTACTAATGAAATCCATTGCTGCCTTCCGCAGCCAGGCTCGTAAGAAAAAGATATCCCTTCATCCTGAGATCAAAAACTTCCCGTTGAATGCGTTCGTGGATTCACAACTCCTGCACCAAGTATTCAACAACCTTCTTTCCAACGCAATAAAGTTTTCACCGGTCCGCGGCGACGTCAACATCAAACTGTATTCGACTGAAAAGAACATAATCACGGAAATAGGGGATACCGGTCCCGGGTTCATGCCCCATGAACTTCAGCACCTTTTTACAAAATTCCGGAAGTTCAGCGCAAGGCCAACTGCCAACGAAGACTCATACGGTCTCGGCCTTTCTATCGTCAAAAAATACCTCGACTTGATGGAAGCTGACATCACATGTGAAAGCGCACCCGGCCAGGGCGCGAAATTCATTATCACCTTACCACGGAGCGAAGAAGCAAACGCATCAAACAGTTGTCCTACGGGATAGGGCAAACACTATCATGCCTTATTGAGCAACCGCCTGGCCTTGTCTGACTCCATGATCTCCTCGGCCATGAGGAATAATTCCCGTTTTACCTCCTTGAAATTTCGAACGAACGCGGCCACGTCAACCTCCAATGCTTCATGGGTGTTCTTTGCGGCCTGCGCATCATTCGGAAATGGATTCTGAATAATGTTCTCGATTTCATTTAGATGACGGTCGACCCGGTCGTTCAAGCCATGGCGTTCCTGATCCAAAGTCTCCAAATCACGCGCAAGTCCCGCCGCGCGCTCTTTTCTCTCTTCCATCACCAGGCCGCCAAACAACCGGTCTGTCAATAAATAAAAAAACCTTACTTCATCAGCAAAGAACTTCATATCAGACTGCCAGCGTTGACCGACCGTGTGAAGGTGTTCCCATCCCGGTTCATTGAGGTATTCACCCCTGGAATCCTTCATCCCTTCCTGTTGTTTCATTTTCGCGTTTTTCCGAGACAACGTAAAAATTCACACCATAAGGGTCATCAAAAAAAGCGCGCGAGTGGCGGATAATCGCTAAATTGGAAGTTCAACCTAACCCGCTACCAAGCCCTATGGCTAACAACCTCACCCTGGCATTTGTCTGCTCCATCTGCCTTTGCCTCGCTTCCGAATCATATGCGCAATCACCGGAGATTTGTACCAAACCCCTTCAGGTGATGCAAGCCACCCATGAGGCATGGGTGCCCGGCATCGTGCAAAACAATTCTGTCCAGGCTGGAGGCACTATCTACCGCATCTCTTTAAAAATAAAGAAAAGGGGAGGCGTTACCTTTCAAAAGCTGATCCTGGCCGACCGCGTATTGGACGTAGAGGCAAATCATAACGGCCAACGCGGAGCAATCGGGCCATTCGGAAAACGCGCCCAGGTTGAAATAATCGCCCGTACTGAAAAGCAGGCTCCGACAATAGCACCCGACGAATACATGATCCGGGCACTGACCTCCGAAAATGCTCAGGCACTGATCCTTTTTACCTTTCGAGGTCGATCATTTGTCAGGCCGGTTAAGATCTTCGAGGAGCGCAATCCCACGTTAAACAGGTAAGTATGAAAATAGCAGCTCGCGCCGCCGTTGTGGTTGGCCTCGTTGTCACGGTATGGTTATTCATGCCACAGCGTGATTCCGACCCCCGAAAGGATTATGAAGCGTATCTTAACTCACATCCATATACCTTAGAAATTGCCAAGGGCAGAAAGCCTGGCGATAGAAAACGCAGACGAGATCGCGCCGACCTCGCATTCATGCAGGAGTATCTCCGAACCATGGATCCGTCACTCGGCCGACCAGTTCCCGAAATCCTGATCGATCAAAACATTCGCACCGCCCGCATTCGCGACGGAAAGGATTTTTCCATGGTCAGGCAGGGTGCCCACTCGGGCACATCACTTTCCACCGCAACAATATGGGAAGAACGCGGACCACGTGTGGTGGGCGGAAGGACAAGAGCGCTGCTCTTTGACCCCGCCGATGCAAACGCACGCAAAGTATGGGCTGGCGGCGTGTCTGGAGGCCTTTGGTATATCGACGACATCACCGATCCCTCAGCGGTATGGCAAAAAGTGGACGATTTTTGGGATAACCTCAGTGTTTCCTGTATCGCTGCCGATCCCAACAATGATCAGATCATGTACGTCGGGACCGGCGAATCCCAGGTTGGCATGCGCGGAGCCGGCATCTGGAAAACGACTGATGGTGGTCAGACATGGACATCCCTTCCGGCATCCGCTGATCTCCTTCAGGTCAGGGACATCGCTGTCCGAAATGAAGACGGCACGAGCGTAGTCTATGCCGCCGTTGAGGTAAGTATTGGCAACGACAGCCCTCCACACAACCAGGGACTCTATCGCTCGGCCGACGGAGGAGCATCCTGGCAACAAGTGCTCCCGATCCTTGCTACTAACGGCAACCGTCCCAATACCGCCACCGATATCGAGATCGGTGACGACGAAATCTGGGTGGGAACAAAACCCACATACAGCAACTCAACCAACAACTCGATCATCTACCGTTCCACGACAGGAACCGCCGGAAGTTGGCAAGTCATCAACCTCAATACCACCGGACAGGTTGAGCTCGCTGTTGCCCCCTCAAACCCCGACGTCGTTTACGCATTGCTCGAAGACGAAGGTACCGTGGCCAATATTATCAAGACCACCAACGAGGGGGCTACCTGGGAAACCCTAAACAAACCGGTCGATGCAGACACTGGAATACCTGATGACGACTTCTCCCGTGGCCAGGCCTGGTACGACCTCACCGCCGCAGTCAATCCGACCAACGAGAATGAAATCATTGTAGGGGCGATCGATCTCTTCCGCTCCGGCAACGGTGGTAACAGCTGGACACAAATTTCAAAGTGGTGGTCAGGTATTGCCGTCACCGCACCGGTCGTACATGCTGACCAGCATGCCATCGTCTATAGGCCCGGCTTTCCAAACCAGGTCATATTCGGCACCGATGGCGGCGTTTATTATGGAACAAACATCAACACTGCAGGCGTCGATATCGTCGCTCGAAACAACAGCTACAACGTTACCCAGTTCTATTCTGCCGCCCTTCACCCGACACTGACCAACTACATGCTCGGTGGTACGCAGGACAACGGTACGCAAAAGTTTACTGCTTCCGGATTCGGAAACACCAGCGAAGTAATCGGCGGTGATGGCGCTATGTGTTTTATCGACCAAAACGATCAGCAGTTTCAGATCGGGTCCTACGTGTACAACACATATTATCTCTCATCAAACGGCGGCGCATCATTCAACACCACGCTGCTCGACGACATGAGCTCAGGAAATTTCATCAATGTAGCAGAATACGATTCGGATAACAAGATACTGTACACTGCAAAAACCTCGGGCAGCCTCTACAAAGTCACGCAGGTCACGACTACGCCGGTGCAAAGCTCCATAGATTTTGACTTCGGCTCCACGGCTTCTGCCTTACGCGTCTCCAGTCACAACAGCGCCAACCTATATGTCGGGACGATGACTGGTCGCCTCTTCCGAATCGAAAATGCAAACGCGTCGACCCCGGACATCACTGAAATCACCGGCCCCGATTTCCCAACAGGCTCCATCAGCGGGATTGCTTTCGGCGCCACAGAAGACCAGATTCTCGTGACGTTCTTCAATTACGGCGTAGTCAATATTTGGGAGACACGCGATGGCGGCGTCAACTGGATCGACAGGGAAGGAGATCTTCCGAATATGCCTGTACGATGGGTGGAGTATCACCCTCACAACCCTGACCAGGCATACATCGCCACACAACTCGGCGTATGGTCTACCGACAATATCAACGTAGCGGAACCGGAATGGCTGCCCACCAATGGTGGCCTGGCCAACGTTCGCACCGACATGTTGCGTATGCGCCTTGACGATGGGCTCCTGATGGCGTCAACCTATGGACGAGGTGTATTTACTGCAATCATCCCATCGCAACTGGCCCAGGAAATCACCTTTGAAGAACTACCAGAAAAAACCTACGGTGATGCCCCTTTTGACTTGGTTGCT
>CAZIAG010000332.1:0-4833 GCA_964537375.1 uncultured Roseivirgaceae bacterium | reverse complement strand
TGACACGACGCCGCAGCTGACCGACGCCCACAACCGCCTCAACGGCACCCGGCGGCGCGCCTACTCCTCGGGTTCCTCGTCGCGCCAGTAGCGCCCCGGATCGACCAGCCACCACAGGTCCTCGACGTCGGTGCGCGCGAGTCCGGCCAGCTGCAGGGCATCGAGCGTGACGGAGTGACCGGTCTTCGGATCGGAGATCCGCAATCGCGAGCCGTTCCGGGTCACGTCTGCCGACACCAGGATAATGTCCCCCCCCAGGGAGGACGCAAACACCCGGACCAGAAAATGATCACCGTAAATACGGAGAACATCCTGTTCATTTGCGGTGGTGCCTTTGAAGGCATATCCCGGTTTATTGGCAACCGCCTTAATACAAGGCCGCTTGGCTTTGCATCCGGACAGGATGTCCAGGCTGGTGATATCGATAAGGACAATTTGCTGCAGTTCGTGACGGCCCAGGACCTTAAGAGTTTCGGGCTCATTCCCGAATTGATTGGACGGCTACCCGTTGTCTCCTACCTCAATCCTCTTGACCGGGAAGCGTTGCGGAGAATCCTCACGGAACCGAAAAACGCGTTGATCAAGCAGTATACCAAACTGTTTGAGATGGAGAGTATCGAGCTCGAAGTTAAGGATGGCGCCATTGAGTTCATCGTAGAGAAAGCGATGGAATTCAAATTGGGAGCACGGGGGTTAAGGAGTATCTGCGAGGCAATTATCAATGACGCGATGTTTGAATTGCCTTCAGAAAAGAATTCTGATAAGTTGGTGATCACCAGAGCCTACGCGGAAGAAAAATTCAGCAAGTCGCAATACAGCAAGCTGAAGGTCGCTTAACCCGCCAGACACCTCAAGCATCAGTTTTCCGGGAATGATGGTCGTTCAGGTAACTGACCATCAGCCGCGCTGCATTTTCTGAAGCCGAACCGGTATCGAGCGCCTGGATAATCTCTTCATAATCCGACACTATCCGGTCTCGATATGACTTGTCCCACAACAACTTCTTCAGCTCTTCACTAATCTGTGTAGCTTCCGCCCGATGCTGAATCAATTCCCGAACCACCTCTTTGCCCGCGATGAGGTTAACCAACGAAATGAAGGGTACTTTGATCAACATCTTCACGATCCAATACGTTGCTGAGCCAGCTTTATATACAACCACTTGTGGGACTTTGAACAATGCGGTTTCAAGGGTTGCCGTACCCGACGTTACGATGGCGGCGGCAGCCCGCCCTAGCAGATTATAGCTGTCTTCGCGGACAGGTATAACGTTGTCTTTACTTGTCAATTGCAAATAACTCGCGGCGTCGACATCATCGACGATCGCCACAGCAAACTTAAGCTGCGGAAAGCGCTTCACAACATCAGCCATGACTGGCACGATCCTCTCCACCTCCTGGCGTCGGCTTCCAGGCAACAGCGCGACGATTTCATCACCGGCGTTTAGCCCGTATCTTGACAGAAAATTCTGATCAATCCTATGCCCCTTTACGGCATCGAGGACCGGGTTGCCCACGTAATCGACATTGCAATCATAGCGGGTGAAAAAATCTTTTTCGAACGGAAGGATCACAAACATCCGGTCAACGGTCCTTTTCAATCGCAACGCGCGCTTTTGATACCAAGCCCAGACCTTAGGAGTGATATAGTAAAAGACCCTAATTCCCCTCCGCTTGGCAAAAGAGGCCATCAGCATGTTAAAGCCTCCATAGTCGATGAGGATCAGGACGTCTGGTGCATACCGAACGATATCCTCCTTGCATTGACGGCGATAGCGCGAAATTGTGTTGAAATTCCGGGCAACCTCAACAAACCCCATGAAAGCAAGGGCTCCATAGTGGATGGATAGTTCCACGCCAGCTTCCCGCATATTTTCCCCTCCAACACCACGGCACTGCGCTGCTGGGTCGTGCTTTCGGATCTCTTTTACGAGATTGCCGCCGTGAAGGTCACCGGAGCGTTCGCCTGCTATGAGATAATACCGCATTATAGGAAAATGGGAAAACGAAGTACGATTATTGAAACCTATTCTCCAAAGTACTCCACGTAATTGCGGGGGGTTTCATACAGCCTCAGCCGGTGAAGTTGCGCTGCCGAAGCAATGCGCGGCAGGTTGCGTTCGAGAATTTTCCAGATCTCCACAATGAGATTTTCACAGCTTGCCATCTTACCGCGCATGAATTCAACGTCGAGATTAAGGTTTTTATGATCGAGTTTGTCAATCACCTCCTCCCGGATCAGCGTGCTCAACTTCTTGAGATCGACAACAAAGCCGGTTTCCGGATCGGGATTACCCTTCACGGTTACAATAAGTTCAAAATTGTGACCGTGCCAATTTTCATTTGCGCAGGGACCGAACACCTCGACATTCCTCTCCCTGCTCCATTGGGGATTGTATAGCTTATGCGCAGCGTTGAAGTGCTCCTTACGGGAAACGTAAATCATGAGATTTCTATGCCGCGAAGGTACTAAATGTGCCTATTTACGAGCAAATAAGGAACATCATGTCGAACGTTGGCCGAGAAGCTCTTGTCTCCGCGTCACGCCGAAAATCCCACATGCTTTGGGGATTAGGTATGTTCCGTTGACGCCGCTTCGGCGGTAATCAATTCGATAACAAGGCAGAAGCTTAAGCATAAAAAAGGCTGCCCCTAAGGGCAGCCTTTAAACATGATTTACAATACGGTCTTAGGATCCGGCATCCCACCAAACACGAGAGGAGTTTCGATCCGATGCTGGAGAAAGCCGTGATACACCTTCATCGTACCTGGACGCGTTGAGTTGCGACTCCTCAGTAGGATAAAGATATCTCCTCGGGATAGTTCCGTCATTCAGGAAGTCCGTTGCCGGCGACAGCGTCGGGAAACCCGTCACACGCCATTCTGTCCAGGCATCAAATCCCTGGCCAAATAGGCTGACCCACTTCTCTTCAGCAATTACCTGAAGCAATCCTACCGTTCCGACGTCAGCAACGCGTGCCGCCGCATAGGCGGCTGCGTCTCCCGAAATGTCGGTACCGAAATGCGCATCGAGCGTTTCATAAGACATGACGATACCCTGTTCCAGCATTTCATTGGCATCTTCACCAGTCCAGCCAAGCGCCGCAGCGTGGGCACGGTTCAAGTAAACATATGAAGCTGTCATCAATGGCAGCGGCGTGGTGTTGTTCCAGTAATTAGCAGCTGACACACCGGTGGCATTAGCACCGGACCCATTTTCAAAACCATAGGGTACGCCGTTCTTGGTCGGATCATTGGCATAGACTTCGATGCGAGCATCGTAGGCCGTGTTGGAGGTAGGATTCAATGAACCAGTGCCAGTGTTTCCGTTTAACGCATCCGTAAACTCCTTCGAAAGGAAATAGTCGGGTGCACGGTTGGCATTCCATGGGTTTCTGAAGCCTTCGATGTCCTCGTACTGGAACCACGCTTCTTCACCCACCTCGTCAATATAACCGGCTGCATGGTTGAGCGCAGCATTAAACTCTGTTGCTGCAAACCCTCCCGACGCAGGGAAACGCTTGGAGAGAGTGACCGCCATTTGCATGATCACAGAGTTTGCCAGCCGCTTCCACGAGGCGACATTGCCACCGTAGATGATGTCACCCGTAGGGCCCGCCAAATCCTCATCGAGCATGTCTCTGGCTTGTTTCAGCTCCGAGATGAGCGTATTATAAATTTCCTCCTGGGTATCATACTCTGGAGTCAGGTTTGCATTGCCCTGAAACGCTTGGGTATAAGGTGCATCACCCCAGGTATCCGTAACACGCTTCATGACGATGGCTTTAAAGATCATCGCCACGCCAATCTGATTAACGGGTGCACCCTGTGCGAGCAGCGTGGGAGTATGATTCTCGGAATCAGAGTTATAATTGATCACTCCTACCAGGTCCATCATCACGCCGCTGTAGTATGGCGACCAGCCGGTCGGCACTTCAGCATAACGCATTTCGTCGGTATACGTCACCTGTGACTGATATTGCACATAAAGCGTAGGCTGCATGAGTCCTGTGCGGCCCGTTTGGGTAGCATAGGTCATGATTGCCCCCGCGAGCAAGCCGGCCGGATACGGTTCGGCCGGACCATTGCGATTGACGTTGGTATCACCAAAGTCGTATGTCTCGCAGGCAACGAGGTTCATTGCCAGAAGTAAAGCGATTATATGTTTAACTCTCATGTTGATACAGTTTTAGAATCTCAAATTCAAGTTCACACCGTAGCTCCTCGTCTGGGGAAGCAGGGCATTCTCCCCATAGCGCTCACCCATGCTTTGAGGATCCCACCTGTGGAAGTTCCCTTTGTCAAGGCCAAAGAGCGCCACGTTCCTGGCAACCAAACCGATGGTTGCGCCCTTGATAAAGCCAGCCTTAATAAAGTTTTTCAGATCGTAGGTCAATGCAATTTCCCTTACTTTAATGTAGTCCTTGTCATGGACAAAGGGCTCAGCCAAACGATTGCCATAGAACTGACCGAAATACTGCAAGGCGTCGACGTACTTATCGATTACATTTCCTTCCGCATCGACGCCAGTCACGTGTACCCCACCCGAGTTGCTAGCCGTGTTGCTTGCGTCGAGTTGGGTATAGGGCACTTCTTCCCCGCCTACGATATGGGTGGTTGAACCATCGGCAGCAACGAGAGCATCACGCACGTTCATCCACTTGTCGTTCAATGCCGCAGTTTCTTCCAGAAGTCCGGAGTACTGGCCCCATTGCTCGGTCAACGAGAAGAACTTGCCACCCTTCTGGTAGTCGACGTTGACTACCAATGAAATCCCTTTATAGTCGAAGCGGTTAACGATACCACCCCAGAAGTCAGGCTGTACAGTACCGAG
>CAZIAG010000331.1:737-4849 GCA_964537375.1 uncultured Roseivirgaceae bacterium | reverse complement strand
ATATTCGGCTTGCTGGGACCCAACGGAGCTGGCAAGACCACCTTCATCAGGATCATCAATCAGATCATCAACGCCGACCAGGGAGAAATCTTTCTATTCGGAGAGCGCCTGCATCCGAAACACATCGGCACCATCGGCTACCTCCCCGAAGAGCGCGGCTTGTACAAAAAGCTCAAGGTAGGAGAGCAGCTGGTCTACCTCGCACAGTTGAAGGGGCTCAGCCGAAAGGAAGCGCTCGATCGCAGCAAGACCTGGATCAAGAAATTTGAGATCGCTGATTGGTGGAACAAAAAAGTAGAGGACCTCAGCAAGGGTATGGCGCAAAAGGTCCAGTTCATCAGCACGGTGATGCACGAACCGCGCCTCATCATCCTGGACGAGCCGTTCTCCGGTTTCGATCCGGTCAACGCCCAACTCATCACCAACGAGATCCTCGAGCTGAAAGAGAAAGGCTGCACGATCATCTTTTCAACACACCGGATGGAAACGGTGGAAGATCTCTGCGACCATATCGCCATGATCGATAAGGCCAGGACCATCCTGGAGGGATCAAAAAAGCAAGTGAAAGAAACCTACCGGAGCAATACTTTTGTCGTTGACCACGTCGGTCCGTTCACGTTGAGCGGGACGCAATACGAGCTGGTGAGCCAAAAGAACCTGGAAGACAATCATTATCGCTCCGTGATCTCCGTAAAGGATGGTGCGTCACCCAATGCGCTGATCAAGGACCTCACGGAAGTGACTGAAATCCACAACTTCAACGAAAAAATCCCAACGATGAGTGAAATCTTCATCCGGCTTGTGAAAGGAGGTAGCCATGAATAAGATCGGACTTATCTTCCAGCGCGAGTTCATGAACCGCGTTCAGAAAAAATCCTTCCTGATCGCAACCATCCTGATTCCGCTGCTATTCCCTGCGATCATGGGCGCCATGATCTACGTCGCCGTACAACAACAAAAATCGGCGGGACCGGAAACCATCGCCGTCCTGGATGAAAGCGGCAGGCTTCAACTTGACAAGAGCGGTCGTTTCGAATTCGTAAGCGCAGAGGGACCTCTTGACAGCGCCAAAGCCGCCTTCAACAAGTCGGAACACTTTGCCCTCCTCTATATCCCTGCCTTTGAGCTTTCCAAGCCCGAAGGAATCGTCATGTACACAAAGGAGAATCCCAGCATTCCCAAGGTCGAAGAAATCGAGAGCATCCTGGAGAACAGGATACGCGAGTTGAAACTTCAACAATTCAATCTCGATCAGGCAACTATCGATGGACTGAGGACGAATATTTCGTTGCACAACGTCAACCTGTCCGAAACCGGCGAGGAGAAAGAAGCCAACACCGGCATGCTCTACGGGTTGGGTTTTATCCTCGGCATTCTCATCTACATGTTCGTGCTTATCTATGGTATGCAGATCATGCTCGGCGTGATCGAAGAGAAGACCAGCAAAGTGGTTGAAGTCCTCGTCTCATCCGTCAAGCCATTCCAACTGATGATGGGCAAGGTGCTCGGCATTGCCGCGGTGGGATTGTTGCAGTTCGCCATCTGGGTGATTTTGATCAGCGTCGTTTCTACGGCGATGCTCGGCATGTTCGGACTCGAGATGCCACAACAGCAAGCCATGGAGCAGGTGTCGATGCAGATGAATGATCCCGAAGTTGCTGACGCAATGCAAAACTCGAAAGTGATGAAGTTCCTTCAGTCGGCAAGCCAGATCGACTTCGGCTACATCATCTTCAACTTTGCATTCTACTTCCTCGGTGGGTACCTCCTTTACGGAGCGCTGTTCGCCGCAGTGGGCTCTGCCGTTGACTCACAGCAGGAAGCCCAGCAGTTTACATTCCCTATCACGCTTCCGCTGATCATCGGATATCTCGGGCTGTTCGTTTTCATTCTCAACGATCCGCACAGCCAGGCCAGCTTCTGGTTCTCGATCATTCCGTTTACCTCACCGGTGGCCATGGTGGGACGGCTTGGATTCGGCGTGCCCCTCTGGCAGCTGATCCTCTCGCAGGTACTGCTCATCGGCGGTTTTATTCTTACCATCTGGATTGCAGGCAGAATTTACCGTGTGGGTATCCTCATGCACGGTACGAAAGTAAATTACAAGGTGTTGGCCAAGTGGTTTATGCAGCGCGGCTGATACGTTTTCGCCGCTTCATACGTTTTTACTTCCGGCGCGGAGTGCGCGCGGAAAGACCGGATGCACTCCATCCGGTTTTTTTATTTACTTTATACCACACATGGCCAAGCGTACTTCCATTCCCACTACGGATTTCTACAAGCATAATCCCACGCTCAAATGGATCGTGCTGGCCGTGTCGTTTATTATCAGCGTCGGGTCGATTTACTATACCAACGTGCTCGTCGATCAGCTCAAGGAACGCGAACGACAACAGGTTCAGCTCTACGCCCGCGCAATAGAGTACACCTTCAACGAAAGCATTCACAGCAACATCCGGTTTGTTTCCGACGAGATCATCAACAAAAACAATTCTATCCCGACCATCCTGGTGGACGACAACAACCGCGTGATGTATTACCGGAATATCGACATCGACTCCACCGGAAATATCGAAACGCAACTGGCACGCGAACTGCGCGCCATGGCAGACGCCTACGAACCCATCGTTATCCCGTTAAAAGATCCATCCACCGGCGAGCTGTTCGGTACACAAAAGGTTTATTACAGAAATTCATTTCTGCTAACCCAACTTACAGCCTACCCCTATGTACAGCTGTCCGTCATCGCCATCTTCGGTTTTATCAGTTACCTCGCTTTCAACTACTCCAAGGCAGCGGAACAAAACCGCGTATGGGTCGGACTCGCAAAGGAAACAGCTCACCAACTGGGCACACCTCTTTCATCGCTGATGGCCTGGGTGGAGGTGATCCGCGAAGACCCGGAGATGGGAGAAAAGGGCGTCGTCGACGAACTGGAAAAAGACATCCAAAAACTCCGCATGGTCACGGAAAGGTTCTCGAGCATCGGGTCTACGCCGACACTGAAACCTGAAAACGTGGTGACCCTGGTGAACAACGTGGTCAAGTACCTCCGCCCGCGGGTCTCGTCCCGAATCCGCATCGACGTATTTACGTTATCGGACAACATCTCCGTGATGGCACACGCGCCCCTGTTCGAATGGGTCGTGGAGAACCTCTGTAAAAATGCCGTAGACGCCATGGGCAGTAGCGGAATCATCGCGATTAAGATATTGCGGGGAAGCGATGGCAAAGTCTTCGTCGATGTAAGCGACACCGGGAAAGGCATACCGCGTTCGCGACTGGAAACGGTTTTCAAACCGGGTTTCACCACGAAACTGCGTGGCTGGGGCCTGGGACTGACGCTCGCCAAACGAATTATCGAAACTTACCACAACGGCAAAATTTACATCAAGCAGTCGGAGGAAAATGAGGGGACTACGTTTCGGATTGCGCTCAATGCGGCTTAACATCAAAGTTCATAGGAGGCCCAAGATCCCGTTGTTGACGGACTGAGACCCTCCTGACGGATAGGGTGTTGCATTTTTTGGCGCCTTACGCTCGCAAAGCGCGCAAGAAGGCGTTAAGACCGGGGGTGCAACATTTGCCCCTTTCTGCGCCTTGGCGAACTTTGCGTGAACGACCCACTCGACGATTGAACAGGCTCCCCCAAGAGGCGGATCGTATCAGGAATTTGCCGCAACTCAAACAGTCAGACCGGCCTACCGGCGATCGGGCTTCGCCTGGGCTACGCGGGCACAGCCAACCGGGACCCAAAGAGCTAATAAATCGTGAACATCGTCTTTGTACTTGGCCGCCAAAAAGGTACTTTTGCGGTCGAATTTTCTGACCTTAATCGATAAATAACAGCAATGGCAAACATTGGAAAGATCACGCAGGTAATTGGGCCGGTCGTTGACGTCGCTTTTGACGGGGAAGGGGCAAAATTGCCGAATATTCTGGATTCACTCGAAGTGTACAAAGCGGACGGTACCCGGGTCGTATTGGAGTGCCAGCAGCACCTGGGGGAAGATCGCGTCCGCACCATCTCCATGGAAGGCACTGAGGGTCTGGTTCGCGGAATGGAAGTGGTCGACACCGGCGCGCCCATCAAAATGCCGATCGGCGACGAC
>CAZIAG010000331.1:0-722 GCA_964537375.1 uncultured Roseivirgaceae bacterium | reverse complement strand
GGTCGTCTTTTCAATGTAATTGGTCAGGCTATCGACGGTATCAAACAGCCCAAGGGCGACAAGGCACTGCCAATCCACCGGCAAGCCCCGGCCTTCGAAGACCTATCCACCTCCACCGAGGTACTTTACACCGGAATCAAGGTTATCGACCTGATCGAGCCCTACGCCAAGGGGGGTAAGATCGGGTTGTTCGGAGGTGCCGGCGTGGGCAAAACCGTATTGATCCAGGAACTTATTAACAATATTGCGAAGGCCTACGCCGGTCTCTCCGTATTTGCGGGTGTAGGGGAAAGAACCCGCGAGGGTAACGACCTTCTCCGCGAAATGATCGAAGCGGGTATCGTAAATTATGGTGAGGACTTCCTGAAGTCGCTGCACGCAGGTGGATGGGACCTCTCCAAGGTGAACGAAAACGACCTGAAGGAATCAAAGGCAACGTTCGTATTTGGTCAGATGAACGAACCGCCCGGAGCACGTGCCCGAGTGGCCCTGTCGGGTCTTACCGTTGCCGAATACTTCCGCGATGGCGATGGCACCGGCAAAGGCCGCGACATCCTCTTCTTTATCGACAACATTTTCCGCTTTACGCAGGCCGGTTCCGAGGTGTCAGCTCTCCTCGGTCGTATGCCCTCTGCCGTGGGTTACCAGCCAACGCTGGCGACCGAGATGGGCGCCATGCAGGAGCGGATTACCTCGACGAAAAACGGTTCGATCACTTCCGT
>CAZIAG010000330.1:0-4851 GCA_964537375.1 uncultured Roseivirgaceae bacterium | reverse complement strand
CCCTGCACGGAAGAAAGCTGATTGTTCTGCCAGGTGTAGATCAGCGTCGACACCGTCATGATCAGTGTGAAGAGACTGATGTGATCGCCTACGCCAAACGGAATTGCAAACGGAAGGTTGATGACCGAATCGTACGTTGAGAGATCCTCAGCCCAAAGGAAAGGTTGCTGACGAAGTTCAATACTTGCCGGGAAGAGATAGAACATCGCGAAAAGTATCGGCATCTGCAGCAGCACCGGGATACAACCGCTGATCGGGTTGACTCCAACCTGTTGGTAGAGCTTCAACTGCTCCTGCTGAATCTTTGTCATGTCGTCGCCGTGCTTTGCCTTGATTTCGTCAAGCTCCGGCTTCAGCACTTTCATTTTCGCCATGCTGAGGTACGACTTGTAAGAGAGCGGGAACAAGACCAGCTTCAGTAGGATCACGAGGATAATAATGATGAGCCCGTAGTTGTTGATCCCTTGTGTCAGAAGATGGAAGACAGGAAAGACGACGTATTTGTTGATCCAGCTGACCGGCGGCCAACCGAGGTAAATGTTGCGTCGGAAATCCTCGGCGACGTCGCCGATTTCATGGTAGTCGTTCGGACCAATATAATAGGTGAACGCTTCCTTTCCGTCGGCGATGGCCGCTCTTGAAAGGAGCAGTTTCGCGCTCGCGTGCTTTACCACAGACGTGTCGGCGGGAACCGTGGTCATGATCTCGGCACCGGAGAAATTACCGCGGGAAACGATCGCCGCCAGAAAGAACTTTTGTTTGATTGCCATCCAGTTGATCGGGTCGGTATAGACCTCCATCTCCGTATCGGTGGAGCGTTCGCTGAGGTGATCGAATCCACTGACCGGAGAATAGACATTGATCGTCGAATAGATGCGTGTATCCGTGAGGTCTTTTTCCAAAGGCTGAATTGCGTCTTTCCACACGAAGGTGAGATTTTCACCGGCGATGTCCTGGTCAAGCCCTCGCTGTTCAATGCGATAACGCACCTGGTGGCCCCTGGGAGGGATCGTGTAGGTGTGCGAAATAAAGGCACTCGATGATAAAGGCAGTGTAAACCGCACGACAGTGGAGTCGCCCGACGTCGACTTTTCCACTCGATAAAAGAGTTTATAGAGGTCGACGTTTCGGCCCTTGTAATTGGTTTCCAGGCTGAAGCTCGTCCGCTCAGGTGAAATCAACCGAAGTGGCGAAGATTTCTCCAGTTTGCCTTTCCGGGTAGCCCTGTAATCCTGGTAGCTGGTATACTTGGAAAGTTCTGCTGATTTGATGATGCCGCCCTTCGTTGAAAAAGCCAACCTTAGGTCTTCGGTTTCCACGGTAATCGTCTCCTCGGTTCCGGTGGCAAAGCTTGAAAGATCTCCATATTGTTCCGCCAGCACGCTGCTGTCGAGTCTGGCCTCAGGTTCCTCCGGTGTCACGATTTGCGTCGTGTCCGGGGTATTCTGAACGGTGGGCTGTTCGACAGGTTGGGGTTTGGGGGCGAAGAAGTAGAAATAGGCGAGCAGCAATGCTGCGATTAGCGTAAGTCCGACGGCAGAATTTCTATCCATTGATTTTAAAGTTCCTCAGAGGCGACGAAAGTTGCGCCTGAATTCGGGCTAAAAGACAGGTTGTCTGCCGCTTAGCCGCTCTTGTACACGGTAATAAGGCGCAAAGATGAAAAAATATTGACAAAAAAAGGAATAACGTTTACACCTCAAGGCCAACGTTCAACTTGAACCTTCAACGCCCGACGTTCGGGGTTCCTTGTTCGGGTGATTCTTGTTTCGGTTTTTTGTTTCTCGTCTGCAGGTTTCAGGTCCTTATGTTTTGGGGATAGAACAGGCAATGTCCAATTTGAAGAATCGTCCCGAATGACTTTGAGGTTCACTTAATAATTCGATCGGTATCCGGATAAAATTCTCGCGGGATTCTTGGCGTTTGAATTACCAACTCAAGCAATAATCCCACGAAAAAAATTACCTTTGTGCCCGGTTATTTCGAAAGGCTCATTCATGTCATCTGCCAAGTACATTTTCGTAACCGGGGGTGTGACGTCATCGCTGGGTAAAGGAATCATTGCTGCATCACTAGGTAAGTTACTGCAAGCGAGGGGATTTAAGGTCACCATCCAGAAATTCGATCCCTATATTAATATTGACCCCGGGACGCTTAATCCCTACGAGCACGGGGAGTGTTACGTCACCGACGATGGCGCTGAGACCGATCTGGACCTTGGGCATTACGAACGCTTTTTAAATGTGCCGACCTCGCAGGCCAACAACATCACCACGGGCCGTATTTATCACAACGTCATCACGAAAGAGCGTCAGGGAGAGTACCTCGGCAAGACGGTTCAGGTGATTCCTCATATCACGGATGAAATAAAGCGAAACTTCTACCTTCTCGGAGAGAGCGGGGAGTACGATTTCGTGATCACCGAGATTGGTGGATCGGTGGGCGATATCGAGTCGCTGCCCTTCATCGAAGCGGTGCGCCAGGCACGGTGGGACCTGGGGGCAAACAATGCGCTGGTCATTCACCTCACGCTCATTCCTTATTTAAAGGCGGCGAAGGAACTGAAGACGAAGCCGACCCAGCATTCGGTTAAGGAATTGCTTGCGGAAGGTATTCAGCCCGACATCCTCGTGTGCCGGACGGAGCTGCCCTTGCCGTTGGACCTTCGCAAGAAGCTTGCGCTGTTCTGCAACGTTCACCTGAACTCCGTCATCGAGTCGATCGATGCCGACACGATCTATGACGTGCCGCTATTGATGCGGAAGGAGAAGCTGGACGAACGCGTTCTTGCCAAGATGAAGGTCCACGCCAAATCCGAGCCTGACCTTGATCAATGGAAAGCATTCCTGGGGAAGCTGAAAAATCCAGTCGATGAAGTGACCATCGGACTGGTGGGAAAGTACGTCGCATTGCCTGATGCCTACAAATCTATTGTGGAAGCGTTTGTTCACGCCGGCGCGAGTAACGACTGCAAGGTGAATCTTCGCTGGATCTCTGCCGAAGATGTTGGTGAAGATACGGTAGAAGAACACTTGCGCGGGTTGCACGGCGTGTTGGTTGCCCCGGGATTCGGCGAGCGCGGCCTTGAAGGCAAGATCGCGACGATCAAATACTTGCGCGAGGCGAAGATTCCCTTCTTCGGGATATGCCTGGGAATGCAATGCGCGGTGGTGGAATTCGCCAGGAATGTACTGGGCCTTGATGCCAGCACCACCGAGCTTCATCCGAAAATCAAGCATCCGGTCATCGACCTGATGGAGGCGCAGAAGAAGATCACCGCGAAGGGCGGCACCATGCGTCTGGGGGCCTACGACTGCAAGCTGAAGAAAGGATCAAAGGCCCATCATGCCTATGGGGAGTCGATGATCCGGGAACGCCACCGCCATCGCTACGAGTTTAATAATAAATACCTTGAGCAGTTTGAGGATGCCGGCATGCGCGCAACGGGAATTAACCCGGATTCCGGCCTGGTGGAGATCGTTGAACTAAAAGACCATCCCTGGTTTGTGGGAGTACAGTACCATCCTGAATTGAGAAGTACGGTGCTTAATCCCCATCCTTTGTTCGTCAGGTTTGTCGACGCGACACTAAACTACAAGAAGACCTTGTCGTAAGACGCCGTCTATTCCGAAGAACGGTTAGCGGGCCGAACCGTTTTGACCTAGCCATTCCTTTCCACTTCAAGGTTACAATCACACCATACTTTGTATTCAGTAACGGTATAAGACCGCGTGTGTAGATGCGGGTTTGGCAATTGCCTTTATCTTATTATTTTTAGAGATTGATTAAACCTATACCTGCTGTAGAATACATGAAGAAGGTCCTGGTTGGCTTTGTTTTGGTGGCAGCTTTCATGCTTTCCGCGTTTGGGACGTATGGTCAGTTGAATCCTACGATGGCGCGGCATGAGACTGATGCCCAGACCTCTATCACATTGACGTTGAGTGGCAATCTCGGTGTAACGGGATATAGTTGTGTCGGAGGCGTCGATTGTTCCGGGTGGACCGTCACGATCGGGAGCACAAATCAGACGCCAACTTCAGTAATTGGCGCGGCAGGCAGTAATCAGGTACTGGTCTCATTTACCACGCCGGTTGGTATTGACCCAGTAACTCACAAAGGACAAACGGTCCGCCTGAGCTATGCCGGCGGTGGTGGCATCAATGCCTTTTCAGACTTTACGTCCGAAAACAACAGAGCAATTGTTTGTGGCGATTTTGGTTTTTTTGCTCTACAAGATAATACCGACGAATGCCCACCGGTAAGCCCAAACACGAAAATGGTTTTTACCGTTCAACCTGGTGCCAGAAACTCATCACTTTGGGATATCAGCCCCCTTCGCGTCAGGGTTCTTTGGCAGGGGACAAGTACGCCGAGGTCCGACTTAATCTTGTATGAATCAGATCCGGCCGGTAATGCGATTCAGGATAGCTATATGATCGCTGCAGACGCGGGCCCGGATCCATTCGCTTATCCGACCACAGGAGCTACGTGCGGATACACGTCAACTTGGGCGTTACGATTAGATACGGGGCCCACTTCTGGCTGCGGTACGTTCAATCCCAACCAGAATGTCATCTATGCTACTTGGAATACCGAAAATGGGCCAGGAGACGGAACAATGGACGTCACACCCACTGTTGCGGATGCAGATTTGGTCTGTTTGGGGACTGATGTGGATGTCACTTTCCAAGACGCGACCGACCTGAACTGCGTTGACGATGCTGCGGCACCTGGCGCGATACCTAATAATGAGGAAACGCGCTGGATAAGGGTAACATATGGTGTTCCTTACATGGGTGCCGCCAATACAATTCCCAACGTTTATGTGGGGGGCGTACAGGTCACCGA
>CAZIAG010000329.1:0-4851 GCA_964537375.1 uncultured Roseivirgaceae bacterium | reverse complement strand
AACATCGGCGCAATAGTAAAGCCTCGGAGGGGTTCGCCTTCAAAAGTAATCGAATAGTTCTTGTCTTTCCGAAGACGCTGCAAATCCACGTAATTACGAACGTAGGCGATCTCCTTTTCAACCGGCACCTCACGCCCGATGCACTCGTACAACTGGTAACGAAGCATATCCGAAAATGCGGACAGCGTCTCTCGTGCCGTCGTGTTCGTCTTATCGATTTGAAAGTAGATGGTGTTGATCGAGTTGAAGAGAAAATGCGGATTGATCTGCGCTTTAAGATACTCGAGTTCTGTGTTGAGTTTCTCGATCTCGATCTTTCGAATCAACTCGCGTTGAGCATACCACTCGCGACTCAAGTGAAGGGCAACGCTAAACGAAAGATAAAAGATGGCGATGGCCAGGTTGTAGAACGAATTTGAAAAAAAGGCGACCGAGCTACCCATGCTTTGATAGAGATAATAGTCATGAGTGTTTTTCAATACAACGTAGCCCACGAGCACCAAAACGACCGTCGCCATATAGGCAATTACTCGTTTCCTATACAACAGGCGCGGGATCAACAGGCCCAGGTTCGTATAGATCATCGCTGCCAGCAGTGCATTACGGATGATGATCTCAAGCACGAAGGCAAGCCATCCCACCTCTTCCAGCAGTGGCCACCGCGTGTAGACATGGAAGCCAACCGTCGCCAGCCAAAAAATTACGTGGTCGATGCGATACCGGAGAAAGCGATTCATGACAGGGATTGATACGATTAACCGGGATTACCGGGATGCCATCATCATTCCTGGTTTACAAAATACGCATTTTTCGTCGAGCAGGGTTGCCAACAAAGCCACACAGGCCGGAAAAGCTTACGGGTCGTCCGACGCATCTTGCTATTCGTCAAGGAAACGACGCAGATCATCAAGAAACGAGATCGTGCTACCACAAAAGCGCGTACTTCATAACAGCGAACCAATATGTATGAACCGTTGCGTTATTTATCTGTTAGTGCTGTTCCCTTCGTATATGGCGTGCTCTCAAGAGGGAGGTGGCGACAAACGAGTCGGGGGACCATGCGAAGGTTGCGAGGCCTTGTTTGAATACGGCAACCGGAAATTGAACGCCGTCGATACGCTCCCGGATTTCAACGACCAGGGACCAAGACTGAAGATAACCGGCACCATCTACCAGAAAGATGGCGAGACGCCGGCCGAGGGCGTGATCCTCTACATCTACCACACCAACCAGGGCGGTATGTATCCAAAGCGCGGTGACGAAAAAGGCTGGGCGCGCAGGCACGGGTATATCCGGGGTTGGATCAAGACCGGGCGAGATGGAAGGTATACATTTTACACCCTGCGACCCGGCGCATATCCGGGTGGTGAGAATCCTGAACATATCCACGCCACTATCAAGGAGCCGGGGTACGCACCATATTGGATCGACGACTACCTTTTTGCCGATGATCCAATCCTCAAGAACGGTAAAGGACATCCGTTTGAGGACCGTGGTGGAAAGGGAGTACTCCAATCAACCACCGAAAACGGTCTGCAAGTAGTTCGGCGAGACATCATTCTGGGGCTAAACATACCTGGTTATGAATAGGCTTGTTCTTATCCTTTTCTCAACATTGATCTCAAGTTTCTCAATCGCGCACCCTGGCGTGGGCATCGTACAGGACAGCAAGGGAAATATCTTTTACACCGACCTCAAACACGTCTGGAAAATTCAAACCGACGGAAAAAAGTCAATCGCTGTACAGCATGTTCACACCCACGAACTCTTTATGGATGAACACGACAATCTTTTCGGCGAACACCTTTGGTACGAAGGCGAAGAGACAGACAAATGGGGACATTATGTCTGGCGGCTAAGCGCTGATGGTAAGTTTGAAAAGATTATTCCGGACTCAGAGGGCTTTTCTCAGCGACTATAGTTTTGTCAGAGATCATTTCGGGAGGATGTATGTCGCCGATCGGGCGGGGAAATGTCAACGGCTTGTAAGGCACTCCTGACGGTGGAGCCGAGCTGATCGCCGGATGTTTCCATGATATGCGTTTCATGACAGCCTCTAAAGATGGCGATGTCTATTTGATGGATCATTTCGACTTGAAGAAGGTCGGCAAGGACGGAACGCTCAAAACGATTGCTAGCCATATCGAAGAATGGAATGGAGGGCTCGACATGTGGATGCAGCGAAACGATCCGCACCTTGTCATGGGTATTTGTCTCAATCACGACGGTAACATCTATGCTGCGGTTCCGGGAGGTCGTGTCATTAAGAAATTCACTGCAAACGGCGAAGTCGCCATAGCCGCCAGGATCAAGGCACCCTGGTTCCCTTCGGGGGTTTTGGTTGGAAGCAACGGATCTCTTTACGTGCTCGAGTACACTATTGCCGATATTTTCAACGCAAGGGTTGAGCGGATCGACCCTGATGGAAAGCGAAAGGTGTATTGATGTGGGCCGCTGTCCACTATCCCGACGACGGTCACGGTCCACCGTCAGCCGTCACCGCCAATGGTCGGCGACAGGTGTCGGCGGCCCGTGGAGCTTGCGCCCTGGACTGACCTTGAATACCGACTACCTCCCAAGGTGAGTCTCAAACAACTTCAGAATACGCTTGTACTCATCGGTCCAACTGCTCGGCTCGACGAAGCCGTGATTCTCGACGGGGTATACCGCTAATTCCCAATTGTCTTTTCCTAACTCGATCAGTCGTTGTGCGAGGCGCACCACATCCTGGAAGTGCACGTTCGTATCCACCATGCCGTGGCAAATCAGCAGCGGGCTTTTCAGGCCTTCCGCGTAATAGATCGGTGAACTTTTCGCATAGGCCAGGCTATCCATGTGCGGAACGTTGAGAATGTTGGACGTGTAGCCGTGATTGTAGTGCGCCCAATCGGTCACGGGTCGCAATGCAGCACCTGCGGCAAAAACATCGGGCTCGGTAAACAATGCCATCAGCGTAATAAAACCACCGTAAGAGCCTCCGTATATGCCGATTCTTTTCGGGTCGACCCCATGTTCCTCGACCAGGTACTTTGCCCCGTCGACATTATCGGAAAGATCCTTGCCACCCATAAACTGATAAATTCCCGTTCGCCAATCGCGGCCATAACCGGCACTTGCCCGGTAGTCGATATCCAGCACCGTGTACCCTTTATCGGCAAGGAGGTTATGAAACATGTATTCGCGGAAATAAGAGCTCCACCATTTGTGTGCGTTCTGGAGATACCCGGCCCCATGCACAAATACTACGGCAGCTCCATTAGGCGCGCTCGGCTTGTACAACCGGGCATAGACTGTCGCGTTGTCACGCGCCTTGAAGGTGACCACTTCCGGATCGCGCCACGGATAAGCCTTGAACTCATCGGAAAGCGAAGAAGTGATCTGTTGGGCTTTTGCCCCGGGCTTGTTTTCCATCAGGTACAGCTCCCAGGGTTTGTTGCTGTACGAATAACGAAACGCAATGTATTTTTCATCGGGTGATATCACCGGCTCATGCGCACCCGTCATCGTGGTAATCCGTTCGGCCACGCCGCCATTTACCGGCAACCGGTAAAGTTGTTTTTCACCGGGATGAACTTCGTTTGTAATGAGGTAAAAATATTTCTTGCTGCCGGGCAATTCGACGTTTTGCACTTCATAGTTTCCCTGCGTGAGGGCGCGTTTCTCACCGCTCACGACGTCCATCACGTAGAGATGCTGGTAGCCGGTCTCCTCCGACAGGAACCATATCCTCCGCTCATCAAGCCATGTGGATTGCGGGTTGCCATACGACCATCCTGTATTGTAACTCACCCATGCATCATCGTGGAGACGATGCAACGGTTTCAAGGTCCGTGCACGCGGGTCCAGCAATGCAATCCACCTGTCTTTGTTGTCATAAGCGCGAATCACCACGACAGCATAGGTGCCTTCCGGAGACCAGTTTAGCTGGAAAAACGTCACTGGTCGTTGATCTCCCCTTCCATTGTCAGCGACCTCCGTCTTATCATTGATGCCGGGCAAATCAGCGAACGACAGCGTTATCACCGTATCCGCCGCTATATCGTAAAGACACAATTGCTGTTCTGATGCCGGCGCCCCGACTTTGGGTCGCGCGTTGAGTTCTTCTGTGTAGCCGGACTCCGTGACAAAGCTGGGCACCATCGTGCCTTTTCCACGGTTCATCTTCGTAAGCCGGAAGCTCACATATTTTTCGCCCGGGCTGATGTCGATCATGGCGACGCTTCGGTCGTCGAGGTAGATGGCTTTCGGCCGGCGAGGATTCTCAGCCTTTCGAACCTCATCTTCCACGTCCTCACGTTCCTTGCGCTGGCGCAATACATCGAATAGACGTAGTTGATCTTCCTTCAGCCACTTTTGCTGAGCCGACAGCGATTCATCCCTCGGTTCCTTGCCCTTTCTGAAGTCTGTCCATTGATGAAACGTGCCGGTAGCAATATTCCAGCCATACAGATTTTGTTCACTTGTGAAGAATATCGTCTTCTCGTCGCGGGAAAACTGTGGCGCGTATTCAGATTGCGTGGTGTTTGTAACCTGTATCGTCTTCCCCGAACCCAGGTCGGCGTAATAGATGTCGCCGTACTTTTCATAGACGATTTTGTTTCCAGCGCGGTTGAAGACGACATCGGAAGGCGGCGCACTTTGCCGTTCCGATTTCGATACCTTCACGGGTTTCGTGTTGCGGATGGTCGCGGCGTACAAGGAGTCGCCTGTTGCGTTCTCCGGATTCCATTGAAAATAGATCGTTTTCGAATCCGGTGACCAATAGACGTTGTGGGGAGAGACGCCGATCCACCTGGGATCGCGCATGATCTTTTCGACTGAATTAAACGCAAGCTCTGTGTTGGCTGCATA
>CAZIAG010000328.1:4027-4856 GCA_964537375.1 uncultured Roseivirgaceae bacterium | reverse complement strand
CGGCCTCTGACCAGGCTGACATAATTGCGAATGCGTCCTTTGTCCCTCCTACCGACATCCAATACCATCTCTATCAGGCGGCGGACATTCCAATCCTCGGAACGGGTGCTGTGACGGTGGCCAGCTTCACGCTCAGAGACGCTGGGGGTGCCGCTTCCGACACTGATGTTGCACCCACCATAATTGACGACATCACATTCTCCGTTAACAACTGGGAAGCCCTTCGCAAGGTAGCTTTATACAATGATTTGGTAGAGCTCGGCGAAGTGACCCCGGGACCAACAATCACTTTCAACGACATCAACCTTCAGGCGCCGGATAACGGGACGGTGAACTTCACCGTCAAGGTAAGTTTTCTGAACACAGCTCCGGCTATTACAGATAACGAACGGATCGAATTCGCGATAACCAACGTAACGACGTTAAACAATAGCTCCGAATTCACTAATCCGGACGCTGGGGGTGCAACGAGTTCTCCGGATCCCAATGACAACAAGATTGAAGTCATTGCCACCCAGTTCGATTTCGTAACTCCACCAGACCCTAGTGTCTACGCCAATGTCCCATTCGCCTCCGCACCGATCATAGTCGAGGCGCAGGACTTGAATGGGATTGTCGACCTTGATTACAACGAAGAGGCCACCATCTCAAATGCGGGTGCAATTCCGATGACCGATGCGAATAACACCGGCGAAACAAATCTCGCCATCAGCTTCGCAGCGGGTGTTCTTACGTTTGAAAATGACTTCCGTTATGACCATAATGGGGATGGAACGATTCGGATCGAAACGCCCGCCAGCGGACCCTCTCCTGCAATTGTCCTGAATTC
>CAZIAG010000328.1:0-4017 GCA_964537375.1 uncultured Roseivirgaceae bacterium | reverse complement strand
TGTGATCACTGCCGCGTTATCAGACGTAATAGAAGACAACAGTTTTGATTACCCCGACAACATCGAGTACATCAAATACCAAGCCGCTGACATCGATCCAACCAGCCTCGGCGATGAGATTGAGGTTGCTCGTTTTATCCTAAGAGACGGTGGTGGAGTCGACGACCTTGACGCATCAGGAACAGAGCTCACATCGGTTACCTTGAGCATCACCAATGATGCCTTTTTGGATCGCCTTGCTTTATATCACGGCATGACCGAACTTGATGAGGTGGTCGTCACGGGACCCTTGGTAACATTCACCGGTTTTTCGTTGTCTGCCGATGATTTTGACACAGAGACGCTTCGTCTTTTTGCGACCTTTAAGGACCAGGTAACGGATAGGGAGCAAATCACATTTGCTGTAACAGCCGTCACTGCCAATACCCTCCTGTCTACTTTTGCAGCATCCGATGGCGGTGGAGCCACGACCGGTCTTTCGGGCGACGACAACAAAATACAGGTTATCGCCACTCAGCTCGACTTTATCGTGCCAGCGACCAATTCCAACGCGAGCCTGTTCAGTTCATTTGCCGCAACCATTCATGCGCGCGATGTAAACGCCAACCTCGACGTTGACTTTACGGGAGCAGCTTCAACGATTACGTCGTTGACAAATCAAACCGCCGCCGGCATGAGCAGCACGCCCCCGATCGTCGGCAGCGAATTCACCAATGGGATTTTCGATTTTCCTGCTGATTTCATGTTTATTAGCGGCGCCAACGAAGACGACGTGACCTTGACTATGGAAGCCGGCCCCGGGCCCATATCGGGTACCTCACCGCCAATCAAACTATCTTCGTCTTTCGAGTCAGTACTGAGGTTGGATCCGAATTTCACGCCAGTGCTGGATATCCCCTACATCGATAACCAGGACATCTCTGATGTTGCTACGAGTCATGCCCTGACGCAATTCCTGCTCTCCGATGGCGATGGTGATGGCATAGCGGGGGATCAGGACGGTGCCGCCACAAACATCGATAAACTCACTTTGCTGATAACCAACCCTGACAACGTGAGGAGCTTGGCCATTTATCTGGGCTCAACACTGATTCAGGCACAACACAACGACGATTTCGTGGTTAGCGCCGGCAATACCACCGTCACGTTTGATAATCTGTCTGGGTCATTAATTGCACCGGATGATGATAACATCGTGTTTACCATCCGGGCAAGTTTCTTTGACACGCCGGACAAGGTGCACGACAACGACGTGATCCAGCTTCAGGTGGTGGACATCGAACAGGTCGGCGGATCGCGCTTCTTTGGAGAGGACCCTTTAAACCTGGACCCCACGCTGATTGGAGGAGTTCCCGGGGGTGCGGTTACCGATCCCAATGTGCGTATCGAAGTGACCGCCACACAACTAGATTTTGATGGCCTGTCGTTCGATGGCCAGCCTGAACCGATCGAAGGTATAGCTCAACCGTTGTCAAAAGAGCCGGAAGTGAGAGCGCACGACGCCAACGGCATTCTCGACGAAGACTTCAATTTTCCGGCGACTATCTCCGCCGCCACGGCCACACTGAACAATCCATCACTGAATTTCGTTAATGGCATACTGGAATTCACCGGTGTCCAGTACGTAACTGCCGGAGACGGGACCTATACCGTTGAGGCAAACGGATTGTCGAGTGATAACGGACCGGCTCCGTCAGATGCCGTAGACGTCATCCACGTAAAGGCTGAACAGATCATGCCAGGGCCCGGGCAGGTTATCACGGCTACGAATCTGAAAGGTGGAACCGTGGGTGCTGTAATCTTCGGCGTGAAATTTACGGCGGAACACACTGCCGCAACGCATCCTGCCCTGCAAGGCTTCACCATCGGGTTTGACAATCCCTATGAAACGTCTCAATCCAAGATATTCACAAATCTATCGATCTATGAGTCGACCGCGGGAACTTACGACAACAGCACGGACATTTCGCTCCTGAACGGATCCGTGACAAAGATCGCAACGGACAGCGCAGGCGTCGGTGAATTGGATGCGATCCATGTGTCGTTTGCAACGCCCCGATCGCTTGTAAGTACCGCACGTTCGTATTATCTCGTCGTCAACGTGGACCAAAGCGCCAACCTCAACACACCGAAGATCACTCCGATCCTCGTAGACCTGGGATATGGTGACGTCACAGACAACAACATCTTAACAACCGAAGGAAGTGCAACAACCTCGGTGACGGAGGACGGTATCCAGACGGTCCAGGCGCTCACCGGTCAGACCTATCAATTCGCGACGACGCGTCCACCGACACTCGTCACTTCAAATCCTTTTAATGGACAATTGAACGTTGACCCCGCGCTCACTCAAATAGACCTCACGTTTGATGTTTCCGTCGTATCGTTCGATGGTGTTGCGGAACTTTACAGTCGCGGGACGGACGAACTCGTGGCAACGCTAACGGCAATAAACGGTTTGTACAGCGGAAACATCGGTACCCTGGATCAGCAAGTCGTTGAAACGATAAGTTTTGCGATCCCTCCCGGTGTGCTCCACCCCGACAGCCTCTACTACCTGAAGATTGCCCAGGGTGAGTACAACCCGATCACCAACATAGGAAGGGGTATCTCGGACGAGGCGCAAAACTTCTTCGGAGGTATTTCCTACAACGGAACTTTATACTTCAAGGTCTCGAGCCCGCATCCGCCCGTGATGAAAGCTACGGATCAAAGTAAGTACTTTGCATCAACCACTTCCGCTACGTTTAATGCGACATTTGACCAGTTCGGTAAAGCATATTTCCTGGTGCTAGATCCCGATCACGCTGGAGCGGAGGTGACCAATGCACACATTCTCGATCCGACAACGTATCCGCAGTACGCCACCGCTTACGTAGCGAACGGCAGCTTTGAAATCAAGCAAGTCGATCCGAAACCTCAATTCGCCTTTTTCACGGCGGACCTGGTGCCGGGCAAAACCTACGAGATTTGGATATTCGCAGAAAACGACGCACTTCCAGTACCGATTGCCACAACGGCTCCATACGGCAGCAGTGACAACGACTTTGAAGCGGGAGAAGAAGGACCTACTTTATTGCTGACTGTTCCCGTATCGACTTCAAACGTAAATCAGCCCGTAATTCAGATCTGTCCGAACAGTGAGGCACGCGTAACCGATCCGATCATCATCGGTGAAGAAAACCCTGGCGATTTCCAGGTTGCCGGCACGCAAAATTTCAACATCCTGCTACCCACGGGATTCCAGTTTGACGTTAACCATTTGCCCATCGTGGAACTGCACGGCGCCGATTTCGGAGCGTCTACGCCCACGGTGACATTCTTTAATAGCACGATCCTGAATATCCGCTTCGAGAACAATAGCAACACCAGCATTGACAACATCATCATCAGCGATTTTGTCATTATCGCGTCCAATGCGGGTGCTGTTGCGGAAGTGACACGATTTAGCGGTAACGGCATTCCCTCCGTTGCTGAAGGCGCAATCCTTGCGACCCTTTGGGCAAATCCGATCGACGCACAGGCCTTTACGAACACTTACACAACGTCAAATGACTTCACCAGCTTCGGGCTCGGTGCAGGTGCCATTATTAACTACATCCCACGCAATTCCGTCGAAGGCGGACAAGTTCGGTTGATTCCGCTCATTGAACCCGAGACAGATTATGGCGCAAGCTTTTTCTCGGGACCGGGCGTCACCAATGACATTTTGAACCTGTCAGGTGCGCCCTTGAACACACCGTTCAACATTGTCATGAGCCACACGGATATGAACGGATGTGTATCGGAAGTTGCAGAACAGTACATGGTATACGACGGAACATTTTCTATACCTGTCATACCGCATTCACAGTGTCTCGTGAACACCCACTTCCCTCAGGGATTGGCCGATCCGATGGAATCCGACACGCTGGCTCACAACGCCAAGGCCGGCTTCAGGCTCCAACAGCTCTACGCGAGCATTTCCCCGAATGCCGAGCCTGACCAACTGATCAGCGGCCCCGTGTGGCAATCACT
>CAZIAG010000327.1:0-4892 GCA_964537375.1 uncultured Roseivirgaceae bacterium | reverse complement strand
GCCATCGGTGGTGATGGGCAGGCAACGATGGGAAACTACGTGGCGAAGAGCAACGTCCGTAAGCTGCGCAAGCTTCAGGATGGAAAGGTCCTTGCCGGCTTTGCCGGGTCCACGGCCGATGCATTTACGCTGATTGAACGCTTTGATGAAAAGCTCAACAGCTATGGCGGAAACATGAAGCGCGCCGCCATCGAGCTGGCCAAGGACTGGCGGATGGATCGATTTCTTCGTCGTCTCGAAGCGATGCTGATTACGGTTAATAAAGATGAATTGCTCGTCTTGTCGGGCAACGGAGACGTGCTGGAGCCGGATAATCAGGTTGCAGCGATAGGATCGGGCGCGATGTATGCGCAGTCGGCGGCGCTGGCCCTGAAAAAACACGCGCCTCAGTTGTCGGCTGAAGAGATCGTTCGGGAGAGCTTGAACATTGCGGCCGACATCTGCATCTATACGAACCACAATATCGTCGTAGAAAAACTCTAAGGCTGGTCGGGGGCGGATTTATTTCCCTTGCGTTTACGGCGTTCGATCTTTTCTTCTTTCTCCATCTTTTTCGCGGCTTCCTTTCTTGCTTCGCGCACGGGTGGAGTTTTTTCAGTGGGATCTTTTTCAGGGGCATTGTCGTCATCGCCGAGCAGGATCACAAATGGCTTAAGGCGTCGGCTGTAGGACAACACGATCTTCAGAACGCCTATGGCGGGCATGGCGAGGATCATGCCGGCAATACCCAAGATTTTGCCGCCTAAGATCAACGCGATAATGGCAGCCAATGCGTTGATGCTCACCTTTGAACCCGTGATTCGCGGCGTAATGATGTTGCCCTCCAGAAACTGAACAACGCTGAAGACTGCCACCACGCCAACAGCGTACCACGCACTGTCCTTGGTTATCAGCGCCATAAGCGTTGGGAACAGGGCGCCAATAAATATCCCGATGTATGGGATGATTGTCAGCACACCGGAAAGTACTCCAAAAAAGATGGCGTGTTTAATGCCTAGGGCCAATAGTCCGATAGTGTTCAATGCCGCGATGATCAGGGTCACCAAGGCCAAACCGCGGATGTATCCCTGGATGACACTCTCAATCTCTTCCTTCCACGTGAATTCGCGTGCGTTATCTGGTAGAAGGCTCGCGAAAAATTGTTTGAATTTATTCTTGTAAATAAGCAGAAGGAAAAGATAGATCGGTATCTGGACGATCGTTGAAATGGTCTGGGTTGTAGAAAGGAGAAAAGCACCGATATAACCGCCTGCCCCTTTGGCGATGTCTGTGGCCATCTTCGTGCGATCCGTTTGTGCGATACGACCGACATCAACGTATTGGGCTATTGTATTCTTTACGTCGTTGATGAATTTGTTGAACTTTGCCTCGAGACTTGGCAAGTCGTTGGTGAAATTGATGATCTGTTCGACCAGGAGCCAACCCAGCAAGCCCAGAATAATGACCGTGCCAAGCAGGGTCAGTGTGACTGCCGTCACAAGTCCCGTCTTCTTCTCAATTCGGTTCACGAGAGGCAGCATTACGATAGCCAGGAATGCGGCGAATGCCAGCGGCACAACAATGTCCCTGGAGAGAACCACAGCCGTGATTGTAAGGGCAATGATCACCAGCAGCTTATAGACATAACCAAGGCGATCGAAGGTGTTCTGGGGCATACTGGCAAATTAAGAATTATCTATTGCGTTCAAAATAACGCAGGTCGCGGCCTCAATCTCATTGTCGCTTATCGTGAGGGGAGGGGCAATGCGGAAGCTGTATGGATGGGACAGGAACCAGTAGCAGATGACGCCGTTTTGAAGCGCCGTGGTTACGATACGGTTTACTGTTTCTGCTGTATCAAAGTCAAAGGCAAACATCAATCCGATTCGCCGCATGGCGATTATCCGCGGGTGTTGAAGGAGTTCAGCGAAGCGTTTCCCTTTTTGTTCTACTTTTTCCACCAGCTTTTCGCCGACGAGTACCCGAAGGGCCGCGAGGGCCGCTGCACAACACACCGGGTTGCCCCCGAAAGTGGTGATGTGGCCAAGCATTGGGTCGTGCGTGAGAACGTCCATTATTTTCTTATCGGCAATAAAAGCACCTATTGGCAGACCACCGCCCAGCGCTTTGCCTAGCGTGAGTATGTCCGGTATTATGCCGTAATGTTCAAATGCAAATAATTTGCCCGTGCGGCCAAGTCCACACTGGATCTCATCAAGGATAAGCATTGCACCGGTTTCGTCACAGCGTTTCCTCAACGCCTTCATATAGTCCTTATCCGGAATTCGTACCCCGGCGTCGCCCTGCACGGTCTCCATGATTACGCATGCGGTTCTCGTGGTAATTTTTTCGAGGTCGGCTGATTTATTGAAATCAATGAACCGAATTCCCGGCAAAAGGGGCCGGTACGCCTGTTTTTTCGTTTCATTCCCCGACACACTGAGCGAGCCCTGCGTGCTGCCATGGTAAGCCCCACGGCAGGATATTATTTCAGTACGCCCGGTAAAACGTTTTGCCAGCTTTAGTGCACCTTCATTCGCCTCGGTGCCGGAATTGACGAAATAACAGCAGTTGAGTTTTGCGGGGAGCAGGCGCGTAAGTTCATATGCCAGGAGATTGGGTGTCTCCTGGATAAATTCACCGTACACCATAACATGCAGGTGCTTATCGACTTGTTCCTTAATGGCAGCGACCACAGCCGGATGGCGATGACCAAGGGCGCTGACGCCGATGCCGGAAATGAGGTCAATATATTTCTTCCCGTCGGGGCTGTACAGGAAAACGCCTTCGGCACGTTCCACCGGAATAAGTAATGGTGCCGGTGAAGTCTGCGCCAGGTGGTTCAGAAAAGTCTCTTTACTGAAGTTCATCCGGCAAAGCTATGAAAGAAAACAGGGCCGGAAAAAGCAAAGCCCTCTGGACCAGAGGGCTCGCTATTTAACCAAAAAAATAAGTGGACAAAAGTGAGTTCAGTAATTGGTAGTAATGGAAATGAGGATACCGATTATGATGGTAGCGATCAACACAATCATTTGCTTGATCCGGGAATTGATCCTGGCATTAGCAACGTCCTTAAATTGGCCCCTTTCCATAACAACACTTCAGATTGAAACAACGTGATGTAAAAATGGCGCAGGTCTTGGGTATTTTCCTTCCAAAAAATCCCTGAATCCTACATTCGTGTTGAAACGTTGATGTTTTGCCGCGCTTGCCACGGATTGCCTATAGGCGCATGAATACTTCGACAAATGGACCGGGGACGGAAATGGTCAGAAAAACCGGCCTAAAAGCGCCGGGTATTTTGGAAAGCCGTACAGCGCTGCTGGTAAAACCAGGGAAAAACCCTACATCCGGTTCTCACCGCCTGTTGCAAGGCTGAGGAAGTCCATAACCTCTTGGCGCACAGTGGATGCCTGCATTTGGTCATAGTCCTTGGTGGCGATCGAGTTAAATAGTTCACTCACCACGGATGAGGGGAAGCCAAGGCGCTCGGCATAGATTGTGGCCACCTCCAACTCGACATCCTCAACTACGCGATCAAGGTAGATCATGCACACGAGGTGGTAGATGGCCTCCAGTTTCTCCAGCCGGTCGCGGGGATCGGTGAAATTACTGCCAATAGGGTCGTCGGCAATTTTGAGATCTTCGGGCGTGAGGTGGAGGTGGAAACCCCACTTCAACAAGCAACGCAGATACCGGCTTTCCACTTTTTCCTGGGCCAGGAAAAGCGCTAGAATGTTGAAATAACTCTTCTTAACGGAATCCAGTTGTTCCCTGGTAAGGTCGTTCATTGCTGGCGCGTTATGGATACGATAGTTAGCAAGATTTTCAGGAAAAGAAAAGCATGCTCACCCTTTGTATGCCTCAATGGCAATAACGCCGCTGCAATTGTGACGCCTGGGCAACATTTAGTTCGACCGCCTTGGCCAGATCATCACAAGCACCCGAAAATGCGCTTAACTGAATCCGCGCTTGCGCCCGCATGAGATAGGGCTCTCCCTGCCCGGGTCGAAGAAAGATTGCCCAGTTGCAATCCGTCGCCGCTTCCTCATAGTTACCCAATCTTAGGTTGGTTGTGGCGCGTGCCTGGAAGATGTGAAAATAAACGTCCGGGGCATCGCCGGGGTCCATCACAATCTCAAAAGCCTTTCCGTAGACTCGCGTGAAATTGTCCTTG
Organism: uncultured Roseivirgaceae bacterium; assembly: GCA_964537375.1. Taxonomy (GTDB): domain Bacteria; phylum Bacteroidota; class Bacteroidia; order Cytophagales; family Cyclobacteriaceae; genus Chryseosolibacter. The sequence continues at coordinate 736 of CAZIAG010000327.1, read as the reverse complement.
AAATTCTTTTTCCCCAGGGTAAAGTAGTGAAGTGCCTCGTTTGGATTGTCGAGTTTTTCGAGGTTAATGAGACCTACCTGGTAGATGAGGACCGGGTTGCCGGGTTGTTGCAGGAGGAGGTGTTTCAGCGTCTTGAGCGATTCGCGATAGTCGCCAAGGTGGTATTGACACCACGCCAGGTTCTCCAATGTTTCATAGCGAGCGGGGTGTTCGTTTTTCTTAAGTACGCCATAGTGAGTGATGGCGGTGTTGAAATCCCGCTCCTTAAACTCCTGGTCGGCCAGCAACCTCAGCGCACGGATGAGGCTGTCGCGCACGAAGCCAAACCTGTATTCCAGGGGATCCTCTTCTTCAAGCACGGTGATCATCTGGAACGCGTCCTCGAACCTGCCCTGGCCAAACAACGCATTGACCTGCCTGAGCTTTTGATTGGCGGCACGTTGCTTTTCGCGGTACTTCAGCTCGACGTAATAATGCGCCGTGTGAATAACGCCGAAGCAGAATCCTGCAATAATGAGGAACACCAGGAAGGCGAGACCCTGGATCTTAAAGTAATTTCGGTCTATACGATATCGACTATCCTGTGTCTTTCGCCATTGCTCGTATCGCTTCCGACGGACGTCTTGCCAGTACGCGTAATTGCTTTCTTCGCTGACCCAGTAAAACCTGGAGTCGTACCTGCTTTTTTTGATGGGGTCCGTGAGGGTGTGGTAAGCTTCATTGATGATTTTGAACC
>CAZIAG010000326.1:0-4919 GCA_964537375.1 uncultured Roseivirgaceae bacterium | reverse complement strand
AATGTCTTCGTGAATGATGCTTGGGCCAGCCGACTCCCACATGAAGATGTCCGCGTTGCCGGGGCTGCCGTAAGTCGATGAATAGAGCGCCAGCGTGCTGCTGAAGTCGAATTTGAAATAAGATTCCCACGCCGGCGAGTTCACGGAGTCGCTAAGCGCGACCGGTTTCGACCATTTCTTCAGACCGCCGGTTGCGGTGGACATATAGACATCGAAATGACCTTTCTTTTTCCTGTCGCTGGAAAAGTACAACGTATTGTTGTCGGGCGCCAGCGAAGGCGCTTCCTCACTGGCTCCGCTGTTTACACCTTTCAACCGGGTGGGACTACTCCATCTGCCGTTCCGTTTTCTCTCGCTATAATACAGATCACTGTCGTGTCCGTTGAATGACCGCGAAAAACTCAGAAAGATGTATTCTCCGTTCACAGAGAGCGAGGCGCTGCTTTGCAATCCACGGTTCTTCCGCGAAAACTTTTTCATCTTAAGGCGTATCGGCTTGCTCCAACGATCGCCATCCCACGTTGAAGTCGAGAGCCCCCTCTTCTTCCAGGCATTGCCCTGGCGGTTATACACGCCGTTGATGAGCAGCGTCTGGCCATCGTAGGACACACCGAGTACCGCGTTGTACCGACCGATGTTCAGTTCCGGAATTCGTTGTGCCTCCGTCCAGGTGCCATCACTGCGGCGGGTACTATACCAGATGTCTTCGCTGTCAGTGCGCCCGTACGTATTGTCAGGATGGTTGACTCGAACAAAGTACAACGTCTTTCCATCCGCCGACAAAATCGGGTTGATCTCGTGGTACTCCGTATTTACCTCTGGTCCAAGGCGTACAGGTGTCTGCGCCCCAACGGCGTAGGTCAGCAAAACAAAGAGGGTCAGTACAGCGGATCTCATTGTCTCCTGGTTTTGGGATACGGTTGTTTCTCCTGGTTCTTATCCCGACCGAACACGAAGTTCAGCCCGGTACGGAACGCGAAATGTCTAAGGTTGTTCACATACCCATTCAGGTTGCCCTGTGTTGCAATGGCAATCGGTACGCGCAGGAGGTTGTCGCCGACAAAGTACAACTGAAAGGGTGCAAAGTTCAACGACACACCCGCTCCGATGTTGTTGTACGCGTTGTTCGTCATAGTGTAGGTAAGCGATGCTCCTACCCTTCTGCCAAACTCCTTGTTCAACGCTGCCGTAAATCCCGGCATAAACCGGCCTTTCGACTTCTCCGCAAAGATCAATGCCCCGGCAGTGAAATTCCGCCCGAACTTGTACGTTCCGCTCAGGTAGAGCTTTGAAGGAAGCGGAGTCCGATACGCACCGATCGCGCCTTCGGTGGGTTCGAACTGCTGTTGCAATGAATCCAACAGATCATCCATGTACGCCACGTCGTCGTTGAGGATGCGATTGAGGTCTATTCCTTCGAACGTGTAGTGCGCTTTCTCGGGATCGATGCGATAGGCATAGGTGTCATTCTTCCAACGGATGCCACCGAGATCGATCAGGCTCGCGCCCACGGTGATCCTGTCGTTAATGCGGTACATCGCCCCCAGGTCAAGAGCAACGCCATTGTTTCGCGTATAGTCCCGCCAACTATCTCCCGCATCAAAATCGTCCTCGCCGAAATTGTGAATGCCCGATGTGCGAATATCGGCATCAGCCTGCACCGTGATCGCATATTCGTTTGAAAGCGAGATGTCAAGTAAGGAAGTATGTGTGGTTGCGTTTGCAATACCCTTCAGGAACTTGATCCGTCCCCCGATCGTGAGGTCGCGGTTGACCATGTACGTCCCGCCCATCCCGAATTCCAGATAGCCCATCACATTCGCTTCCGGATGTAGACGAGGAAGTAGGTCAGGATCCCACCACCGATGAACAGGCCGAACAGATCCTTTGGCAACATCACGCTGCTGCGGAACTTCACCGTCGTGTTGAAGTTCAGGTACAATCGCGCACCCGCCTTCACACCAATCCGGAAGAGGTCGGCATTCACGCTCGTATTGATGTAATTCTTTTTCGAGAGTGACTTGTAAAACGCGTCGAGGTCGGCCACCAACACGTTGTTCTCCCTTCGCACCGCGGCCTTATATGAGAATCCGTTGTTTGAAAGCGAAAAAAACATCGACGATCCGGGCAGTCCGACCGAAGCGTTATACTGAGGTCTTACCGCCGGGTTGTAGTAAGACACCTGTGGCAGGCTGATCATAAAGGGCATCGTCGCCTCTACCTGCGCATTTGACCTTGTTACCACTGCGACAACAAGGATCACAAACAAATATTTGATCCGGGTCGCGCTCATAGTTCTGATTCCAGTTTAAGTTTTGCCTGGAATCCCAGGTTCAGATTGATCTTGTAGCCGGATTTGAACTGCACATGGTTTTGTTCTCCCGACGGGTCAAGGCTCGTGTTCATCGTCGCCCTGACGATAAGCCTCTTTGCATCAAAAAGGCTTTTGAGCTTCTGTTCGTCGAGTTCAATGGACTGGTCGACGCTGCCCGCTTGCAACAATTCACCGGAGGACGTCACCGTGCTGGCTTCTATGAGGTCAACGGGGCCGCCGGAAAAGAGCGAATCTGAGACGACGCTGTTTTCATTGGCAAAGTAGAACTGCAAGGCCACGCCGAGCGGCAACTCGTTCTCCGCACGAATACGCAGCGAAGCGCTCACTACCTGCGACTCCTTCGCGTCGGTCATGTCGATTTCGAAGGTATCCTTCAGGACGATGTTGGATGCACGGCCATGCAACGGAAGTTCCGCATGAACCCGAATCCGGAGTCGGCTCGTATCGTGCATGAAGTTGAGGCCGTCCGTCAAGCCCTCGTTCAGCGTCATCGACAGGCCGTAGGCAATCTCATCCGGAACGAAGTCAAATACCTCAGCGAGGTTCGCGATGCCAATATCCGTTCTCGCCGTCTCGCCGATCTCGGCCGGCGCCAGAATCTCAACCGGGTTCGGTACCGTGAAGAGGATCGGGAGCGATTCACCTTTCTTTCTTACCTCCAGGGGAGTAAAACCGAGGTTGATGGGCAGACCAAAATCAGAAATGATACTAAAGGTGAGTTGTGGATTGGCGAACGATACCTGCGATTCTCCCAGGGCTTCGCCGAACGCTTCCATTCCGATCACCTGCTCTTAGATTTCAATCGGCCCCAGTTCACCGAAGAAGCCCTTGATGTATTCAAAGTCGAAGTTGTCGAACGCCAACGACACGTTCGCGTCGGTAAGGACGATAACCGCCTCTGACGACGTATGCGGTTTTTCGATAAGGGTGATCGACATGGGAAAGACGTTGTCATCCAGGTTGGCGACGTACCCTCCCAACGACAGCACTATGGGCTGTGATGCATCGACGCGGGCCACGAAAGGAACACCGTCCTTTGTGAATGTGGGCAACGAAATTTCTACCGCGAAGAAGTCGTAGCTGCCGAACGGCTCAAAGTTCAGGCCGAGTTGGATGGAGGTCGTCTCCTTGAACGCGATCTCCTTCAGCAATTGCGGAAAGCCGAAATCTTCTTCCACGTCGATGGAGGCGCGTTCCACTTCTATCGCCGTCGCCGGAAAAGCAGCCGGCAATATGGGGATCTGCTGTTCGAAGGTTCGGTCGGCAAACAGCATCAGGTCTCGGATATCCGGGAGCGATTGCGTCTCCTCGTATGAAAGATAGATAAGACCATCGGGATAGACGCGCAGATAGGTTGAGTCGACCAGCAAGTCGCTCAAACCCAGTTCGCCATACGCCAATGGCAGGGAGATGTCAGGGGATGCGGTGACTAATCCGAGTTCGTATTCAGACGAGTCGAGAAGTTCGTCGCTGCAGGCCGCAATTCCACAAAGGAAATACACGACCAGGACAACGCCAAGCCACCTTTTAGCTGCGGGGTTCTTCATCAGGATAGGCTGTACGTGATTGTCGAATCACAAATGTACACATTTGACGGGAAAGGGAAAGACTCACGGGTGAGATTTCTGCGCCTTACTTTGCGGGCTTGGCGCCGTTGCGTGACAAAAAAGCCCGCTCTCGGATTCAACAATCATTGTCTGGGCGGGAGGTGGCTCTCCAAAATCACCAAACAGGAACCCCGACTACGCTATCGTTCCGTCGGGGCAGCCCCGGAACTTTGGAACGACGCATCTCCTTTATAAACGATATTCACGTATTTTTGAACCTTCAAAATGACACACGACACTATCGTAGCGCTCGCCACCGCCCAGGGAATATCGGCCCTCGCCGTGATACGCCTGTCGGGAGCGGATGCTATCGACCTGGTCAACGCAGTCTTCAAAGGCAAGGACCTCACCAAACAACCGACGCACACCATTCACTTCGGAACTATACGTGACGGCGACAAGGTCATCGACGAAGTGCTTGTTTCCATTTTCCGCGAGCCCAACTCATTCACCAAAGAAAACAGCGTGGAAATCTCCTGTCACGGTTCACCCGTGATCGTGAAAGAAATCATTAAAGTACTCATCGCCAACGGTGCGCGTCTTGCCGAGCCCGGAGAGTTTACGAAGCGTGCATTCCTCAACGGGCGTTTCGACCTGGCCCAGGCAGAGGCCGTGGCTGATCTCATCAACGCGGAGACCGACAACGCCCGCCAGGCCGCTCTCAACCAAATGCGCGGAGGATTCTCCAAAGAGATCAACCGGCTCCGCGAAGAGCTGATCCATTTCGCCTCCCTCATCGAACTGGAACTCGACTTCGGCGAAGAGGATGTGGAATTTGCGAAACGCGATGAGTTAAAGGAACTGATCCTCAAAATACAGTCCTACCTTCATTTGCTGACCGAGTCGTTCGACCAGGGCAACGTCATCAAGAACGGAGTACCCACCGTGATTGCGGGCAAGCCGAACGCCGGGAAGTCTACGTTGTTGAACGTCTTGCTCAACGAAGAACGCGCCATCGTGTCCGACATTCCCGGCAC
>CAZIAG010000325.1:0-4925 GCA_964537375.1 uncultured Roseivirgaceae bacterium | reverse complement strand
CTCCGATCGAAAATCCCCACCCTGGAATCGAAATGCATATCAGCGAACGCCTGGAGCTGAGGAGTGTTGGTCACATTGTCGTTCGGGCTCTTTTCTTTAGATATCTCTAATATCAGGGGAAGCTGTCGTTCGATGTCTTCACGCGTCGTACCCGGCAAGACTTTCAAAAACAATTGCGAGCTGCTATTCGTACTTTCCCAATTATCCAGTTGGATGAACTCGCCATTGAGCCATGACTTCTCAATGGTGTTGAAAGAAATAAAGTCCGTAAAAAACAAGTCGGTCGGGTGTTCCGGGCTTGCCACCACTCCGGAGACGGTGACAGACAACGAATCCCGGTAAATGATCTCCTTGCCAATGACGGCCGCAGGGTCGACATTGCCGAAATAGGCACGCACCCGGTCCTCCGTAAGCACGACCCGGAATGGCTCAGAAAGAGATGACGATGCATCGCCCTGCAGCCAGCGGTAGTGGCTGAACACGTGGAAATATCCGGGATCGACAATCGCCACCTTATCGTAATTTCCCATCTTCTTGACACCACTTCCTTCAAACGGAATTTCCACGTCGCCGTCGAATGTATGAAACGTCGTCACGCTCTCGATCCCGCTGAAGTGGTCACGTACGGTTGGACCGATCGCCGTCGGCACGCCGGGATTGATACTGGTAAATGCGCCGGAAAAAGATGAATAGATACGGTAGATCCGATCGCGATCCGGAATGTGCTTATCCACGCTCATTTCATAAGACGCGATGAGGAAGATCACAAGACAGGCCGTCATTCCAATGGCGAGGCCAACTACATTTATAACAGCCAGAAGTTTGTTGTTCCTGAGGTTTCGAAGGGTGAATAAGAGATCCTGAAAAATCATAGTTGACTAACAAGTTAAAATATTACCGACTACGATGATTTGCAAGCTTCAACAGTTTTATCGTTTAGCCCGATGGGGTGCAACCTTTTATGCGACAACTCATTCATGCCTGAGGGATTCCGCTGGGTTCACCAATGCCGCCCTCCAGGTCTGCGAACAAACAGTCACCAACGCTATGAGACCAACCCCGCCAATCGCCGCGAGCAACAATCCTGGTGTAATCGCGATCCGGTAGTGAAATGTACTAAGAAATGTATCGCCGAAATAGTAACCGATCGGGATGGCAACCGCGCCGGCGATAGTCAGCAACACAAAAAAGCTTTTGCCCAACAACAGGATAATCTGAAGGGTCGACGCGCCCACCACTTTTCTAACTCCGATCTCCTTGACCCTCGTTTGCGCGGCATACATCGCCATACCCAGCATCCCCAGACAGGCGATCGTGATGGTCAGAAAACTGATATAGCCTACGATGTTCCGAATGTCGATAAAACCGGCCCGAACATAAGCGTTGTCGATCTCCTCCTCCATCATCATCCAGTCCAGTTCGTGATGGGGATCAAGTCTTTTCCATATCGATTCCAGGTTGGCCACCACGGTCTCCTTGTTTGACGGCGCAATTTTCGCGCTCAGGAAACCAATCTCGCTAAGGTCATATCGCAGTGCCAACGGGCCGATCTGATAGCTTAGGGGACGAAAGTGAAAATCCTTCACGACACCGATCACGGTGAGCGCCAGCGAATCACCGGCATAGATCGTTTGGCCGATGGCGGCAATGGGGCTTGAAAAATCAAACAACGCCAACGCCCGCTCATTCAGGATCACATGACGTTCGTGGTCTCCCTCTTCCGTTGGATCAAAGTTTCGCCCCGCGATAAACGTCAACCCGAGATTATCGATGTAGTGATTATCAACCACAAAATCCCGCATGCGGAATGGTTCGTCGGTGGCATTGCGGCGGTAGTCGCCGGACCGATCAGCCCAGGTCCCCAGTTGATGCGATACGCCTCCCACTGACAATACCCCGGGGATTGTGTTCACCTCTCGTGCAAGTTTCTCGAATGCCATGCCCTGAAGCCTCACGTTAATGATGTTGCGTTCGTCTATGCCATAATCCTTTCCCACCATAAAATCGATCTGGCGGTAGATCACGGTAACTACGATAACGAACGCAATGGAGAGCACAAACTGTGTGGCCACAAGTGCCTGCCTGAAGGTCAGCTTCGAATACAACTTCACGTTGCCAACCTGCTTAAGGACGTTTGCCGGGCGAAAAGATGAAAGGTAGATCGCCGGAAGAAGCCCTGCAATCAGTCCGATGATCATCGCGAAAAGAAAGAAAAGGCCGAAGAGAACCGCACTGTCCTGCAACTCCATATCAAACTCGCGGGCAAGGCTCAACTGGGCAAATGCGGGCTTCAACAACTGCAGCAGTCCATACGAAACAGCCAGGCAAACCAGGGAAAAGACCACGGCCTCACCGATGAACTGAATGAAAATCTGGCCACGCCGGGCCCCGACGATCTTGCGTACGCCGATCTCCCGTGCCCGCGAAAGTGACTTGGCAATCATCAGGTTGGTGTAGTTGAAGCACGCCATCACCATCACAATGGTCGCCAGTACCACAAGGAACACGACCAGTGTGTCCGGCATGCCGCTGCCCATGTTAGTCGACATCGCGGGTCCTGGCGTAATGTCACCAAGCGCCGTGACAAAGAATTGATACCCGCGGTCCCTCGTCTCCAGCTTCAACCCTGTATAGTGCGTATTCACTATCTCATTCAGCGCGTGCTCCACTTCCGCGACGGTCGCCCCTTCCTTCAGTTTAAAGTAAACATAACCGGAGTAGTAGTCATTCCAGTTGTCAGCTATCCGCGGAAGGATACCGGTCGTTTCAAATGAGGGAAGCGCCGTGGTCGAAGCAAGCATGCCAAATTCGAAATGCGTCTTTCCGGGAAACTCTTCAAGTACTCCGGTCACAACAAAATCACCGTAACCGTTGACCTTCACCGTCTGGCCGATAGCTTCAGCCTCCCCGAAAATCTTCATCGCCGTTGCCTGAGTCAACACCAACGATTTCGGCTCGGCCAATGCCGACCCGCGGTCCCCTTGCTCCAAAGGAAAATTGAAAGTCGTGAAGAATGCGGGATCTACGATTAACCCGCGAACGGGTACGTTCACGTTACCAAATTCCACATCGCCCCCGAAGCGTGCCACCACGCGAATGACTTCCTCCGCAAAGGAATAGTCTGACTCGATGGCATTACCTACAGCGATTGGCGTCGAGGCATAGTCCTCACTTCCCCCATCGGCTCTCAACGCAGTAGTATTGACCCGGTAAATGCGATCCGCGGCGGCGTGAAAATCGTCGTAAGTATACTGCTCATTAATAATAGAGATCACCAAAAGCGCAAGCGACATGCTGATGCTGAGGCCAACGACGTTGATCAGGGAAAATGCACGGTTGCGGAGAAGATTGCGCAACGCGGTGCGAATGATGCTTTTCAACATGACGTAGAAGTTCGTTAAGGCTTAAACTAAACGTTTCAAAACGTGAAAATGTATCTTACACTTCCATATAAAAAGCATCATCGCTTCAGTTCACCCGATTCTGTCGTGAAACGTCAAATTTGAAGACTGAGTCGGAAGGCATCGGCAACATACCCTATTCATACCGCAGCGAACTCACCGGGTCGGCTACGGCGGCCTTGAACGTCTGCACCCCGATAGTCAGCAGTGTAATCGTCAGGGCAATTGCCAGGGTAAGCAGAAACATCAATGGGTTGACATCGCCGCGGCTGGCAAATCCCTGCAGCCATTGCTCAGCAAAATACCAGACCAGCGGAAACGCAATGATATTGGCAATGAGCACCAGGATAATGAACTCGCTCGACAGCAGGCCGGTGATCTGCAAAGCCTCAGCACCCAATACCTTCCGGATCCCACTCTCTTTTCTGCGTGAGACGACCATAAATGATACCAACCCGACAAGGCCAATTACAGCGATAGTCACCGTGATTGTCGCAAAGAAACCAAACATACGGGCCAGACGTTCTTCCGTCTGGTATTGTCTTCCGAAATCTTCATCAAGGAAGGAATAGGTATAATCGTACCCTTCAAAGTGTTTCTTCCACAGGGCTTCGATATCGGAGATTATTTCGCGAGTGCTGGCAGCCTTGTACCTGACCGCATAGAGACTCCCATACTGGGGCGCGTAGTCCATTGCAAGCGGACCAATCCTCTGCTGCAATCCGAGGCGATGATAATCCTTTACGACACCGATTACTACACCCGCGGGATGCTTCGACGGTGAATCTATCCTCTTGTCGAGCGCATCCTCCGGCGACTCGAAACCGAACATTGAGACAGCGGTCTCGTTCAGGATCAGGCCATCCTCAAGTTCGGTGGGACGACTGCGGTCAAACCCACGGCCCGCGATCAGGTCCAGTCCGAGCGTCTCGATGTAATCTTGGTCCACCGCCATATACTCGACGCTGATTGAGCCGTCGCCATCGCGTCCTTCCCGGTAACACACTTGGCCCGCCCAGCCCTGACTACCGGGCAGCGCATTGGTAAAAGTCACATTCTCACATTGCGCCAAGGCCTTGATCTCGTTCTTAAAAGTTTCGAAGGCGTCAGGATTGTTGGATTGGACACGGTCTGCTTTTACCACCAGCACCTGGTCCTTGTCAAAGCCCAGGTCCTGTTTCTGCATGTAATGCAATTGATCAAGGACGATAAGCGTGCCCATGACCAATCCTGCGGAAATGACAAACTGAAATACGACCAGGGCCCTTCGCAACTGTACCCCTTTTGATCCGCTATGAAACTTGCCCTTCAATACCTCCGCCGGACGCATGCGGGAAATTACCCACGCGGGATAGTACCCTGACAGCAAGCTGACCACCACGGCGAGCAGGATGATCCCTCCGATCAGCTCCGGCGCCAATATGGCGGAGAGGGAATACGTTTTTCCAAGAAGCGAGTTGAACAAAGGCATTACGATCCCGGTCATCGCCACGGCAACGATAAGCGCAAGGACCGTCAACACAA
>CAZIAG010000324.1:0-4929 GCA_964537375.1 uncultured Roseivirgaceae bacterium | reverse complement strand
CCCGGCCAACACGATTATCCAAGCAGGGATAAACAAATACATTTGTGAGTAGCCGATGATTGCCGAGGCCAAATGATCAGCGAATAAACCTTCCGGAACCTGATTATCCCTAATACTGAGTTGCGAAACCAAAGCTATCCCGACTGGAAAAATGGTAGAAGTCAATAAAAACAGAATTCGAGGCAATCGCCGAAACCGCAGCTTATGAAACTCAAGCCAAAAAAACTTCATCACAACATCCCTACTTTCAAATATGCGTCTTCAAGAGAACCAAAATTCTTCAGCAACTCACCCAGCGGTTGATTCTCCAAGATGCGACCGTTGCGGAGAAAAATTATTTGATCACAGACCCTTTCCAAATCCGAGACCACATGACTGGCCAAAAGAAACGCAACTCCCGCTTGCTTTAATGCAATAATCTTTCTTCTTAGAAGCAATATGGAATCAATATCGAGGTGGTTTGTTGGCTCATCAAGAAGGACAAGGTCATTGACCATCGCAAATGGATATACGAGTGAAACCCGTTGTTTCATACCCGCGGAAAGGCGTCCGTATGATAGATGTCCAAAATCGATACCAAATTCCATCATCGTCTCGCGAACAGCTTTTTCGCTAATATTGTGAAGACGCGCGAAAAGCATTAGGTTCTTCTCGACACTCATGTCATCAAAAAATCCCTTTCTTGACACGGACATGCCAATCCTTACACTGTCCGCAATCCGAACGATTCCAGACAAAGGCCGCATCATCCCCATGATAATATTCAACAAGGTAGTTTTACCCGAACCATTGGGGCCAATAATCCCGAGCACCTGCCCTTTGGACAGGCCAAAACTAACCTGATTAAGAACGGGCTTGTTTGCGTAGTTCTTGCTAAGATCAACGACGTCAACGATGACATCATCTTTCATCATTTTCCTGATTTCGTTTTTTAGGCTGTACGATCCGTAATCTCTCGAAGAAAAGTTCGGTTCGTTGCATGCAGCAAAATCTTCCTTTGAGAATTCCCGCCTTTATCTGCTCGGGGACAATCTCTTCAGGAATATCCGATCCAAGTTTCATACTCAACGACGGCTGGTAAGTCATAAGACCGATGAAACGCAGCAGTGATTCCCATTCGTGCAGTCATACCTTGAAAGGGAATGAACAGAGAATGCTCTTCTGCGTTCACAAAGTTGACAGCGGACAAACCTCATTCACGCATCTATCCTGAACGAAATTGGACCAACTTCAGAAAACGAGGCACTTAAAGGTTTCAGATGTTATGATCTTAAAACACGTACCTCAGCCCGACCCCACCTTCGAAATGTTGCCATCCCGGGTCGGCCTGGATGTCGGAAAAGAATTCCACTTCCATAAAAGCCGAGATAGGGATTTGGAAATACGCGTACTCAATGCCCAATACCAGTTGCGGACCCATCGTGAGGCGCGTACGGTCAGTAGACCGGAATTCATTGGCAATTTCTCCGCCGTTCGGTGTACGGAGATTATAGAAGTAAAAATACTTAAGCTTCGTGCTTTTCCATTGCCAACCTACGCCTGCGTACAGTTGTAATCCTGGAGAGATCTTGCCTGCATCCAATGAGTAAAGCAGTTTTATTTCACCCACTAAATCGTTAGTAACCTTGTGAGAAGAATAGTTGAGGGCGGCGTTGTCGGACAACGTATCAAACTCGACCCCATAGTCCTCGAACTTTTCTCTGAAGTAACGATTGTAAAGGCCACTGGCCGGCTTACCGAAATCAAGGGCAACTGAAAAATTCTTGCCGGCATAGTACTTATAGGTCGCGCCAAACGGGTCACCTAGTTTGAAACCGAGTCCATGATATGGATATTCGCTGCTCTCAAAAATAGGACAGGTCAGCTTCGCTTTATGCCCCCTGACGTTCGCCGCCTTGTTGTTATGCACCTTACGGGTGAGATAGCTTTTCCGGGCGTTGCTGCGCTGCGCCAATACGGCTTCCGCTCCGACGAGGAGTAAAAGGAGGACAAGAATACCGTCTTTCAGGCGCATAAAGACAAATATAACTCTTTTGGCCAAGCTGCGATGGAAAGCGATTTATTTTGAACGCTGCACCTACCCGACAAACTCCTTATACTGCAACTTGTGGAGTTGGGCGTAGTGACCTTCCAGACTGAGAAGTTCTTCGTGTGTGCCTACCTCCTTTACCTGCCCATGGTCAAGGACGATGATCTTGTCTGCTTTCTGAATGGTGGAGAGCCTGTGAGCGATGACAATAGCCGTCCGACCAGCCATCATTTTCCCAATGGCGGTCTGAATAAGTTCCTCGGTTTCGCTGTCAACGGACGAGGTAGCTTCATCAAGTACCAGAATCCGGGGATCGTATACCATGGCCCTTATGAACGAGATGAGCTGGCGTTGTCCCACAGACAATGTCGAACCACGTTCCATAACGTTGTAATCCAACTTGCCGGGTAGTCGTTCGATAAATCCCCGGGCTCCCACCAGGTCCGCAGCATGCCAGACCATATCCTCAGTTACATCGCGATTGCCCAGGGTAATGTTGTTGAGGATCGTGTCTGAAAACAAGAACACGTCCTGCAATACAACACCGATATTTTTTCGCAGTTCGCCAAGATCGTATTCCTTTATGTCGATTCCGTCGACGCGTATGGAGCCTTCGTTGACTTCATAGAAGCGATTGAGCAAATTGATGATCGAAGACTTACCTGCACCGGTAGCCCCCACAAGCGCCACCGTCTCACCCTGTCGAATATGTATGTCGATATTTCGCAGCACGTAGTCCTGTTCGTTGTAAGCAAACCACACGTTGGAAAATTCGACCTCCCCCCTGATCTTTTCCGGTTTATAGTTCCCGTTGTGCTGAACGTGTTCAGTATTATCAAGCAGATTCAGGATACGGGAGGAGCTCACGATGCCCATCTGCAATGTATTGTAGCGGTCGGCAATCATGCGTATCGGGCGAAAAAACATGTTGATATACATGATAAAGGCGATCAGCTTCCCGATGGTTATGCCGGTTTCATCGAGATGAATAACGCCTTTTGCGCCGTACCAGACGAGGAGTCCGATACCCGCCGCCGAAATAATTTCAGCTACCGGGAAATAGATCGAATAATAAAGCACCGACCTCAGGTTGGCCTGACGGTGTTCGTCGTTAATCTCCTTGAATTTTTCAAACTCGCGCTTCTCGGACCCAAAGATCTGTACGACGTTCATGCCGGTAATGTGCTCCTGCACAAAGGTGTTGAGGTTGGCAACCGCGTTACGGACATCGTTAAAGGCTACTTTGATTTTCTCTTTGAAAATGTAAGTACTAATCAGCAGCAACGGGATCGTCGACAAGCTGAGGAGCGACAATCGCCAGTCCGTAATGAACATCAACGCGAGGATAAAAATGAGTTGCAACAGGTCTGCCACCATCGCGGCAAGCCCCTCGCTAAAAACGTCCGACAGCGTTTCCACATCGGATATGGTACGCGTCACCAGCCGGCCGATCGGAGTCTTGTCAAAAAATTTCAGGCGAAGGTTTACCAGGTGTGAATAGAGCCGGGTGCGGATGTCGCGTATGATCTGTTGACCCATCCAACCGGAAAGGTAGGTATGAACGTATTGCGCCGCCGACTGCACCAGCAACAATCCCAAGAGGACGCCCATCATGATCACCATCCCGTTGTAATCGCCTTCAGCAACGTCTCCATCCAACGTCCATTGGACAAGCAGCGGGCGAAGGGGAGTCAGGACGCCGATGGCGAGCGTAAGAAAAATGAGAAAGTAAAAGCGACCGCGATACGGCGTCACAAAGCGCATGAGCCTTCTCAGCACCGACCAGTCGATAATATTTCCACTACTTACCTGTTCTTTTTCCACACCAGAGGTTTACTTAACAAAAATTGAAGCCGGATACCTGACCCGGACCAGGTACAAACCATGAGCGGGTACATTGGGTCCGGCCTTCCGGCGATCGCGGCTTTGCAGGACCAGGCGAAAGTCGCGCAGCGAAATTTTTCCGGTTCCAACGTCCAGCAATGTCCCCACCACGGCCCTCACCATACCCCGAAGAAAGCGATTCGCGGAAATATGAAAGATCAATCGCGAACCCTGGCTCTTCCATTTCGCCGACTTGACGTTGCAAAGAAAATGGTTTACATCGGTTTTCACTTTGCTGAAACACTCGAAATCATGCTCACCCTCTAATAACGCAGCCGCCTTGTTCATGGTTTGAATATCCAGCGGTTTAAAGAAGTGCCATGCCCGTCCTTCGGCAAACGGGTCCTTTATTCGGGTAATTTCATACCGGTACGTTCGCTCAACGGCATCGTAGCGGGCACTTGCATCTGGACGTACCCGGCGGATTGATCTGATCGCAATGTCACGGGGCAGGAAAGAATTAAGGCGCCGGATGAGATCGCCCGGAGAAAAAGCGTTCTGAATGTCGGCGTGAAAAAACTGCTGCTCACAATGTACACCGGTATCGGTTCTTCCGCTGCCCACAATCGGGATTTGCGATTTCAGCAATTGCGACAAGGCATTTTCCACGACGGCCTGAACACCCACGCCGTTCTTCTGACTCTGCCAGCCATTGTAGTTTGCTCCGTTGTAGGCTATTTCAAAGAAGTATCGCATTGGGGGCGTGTCAGCTCAAAGCCTCTTCAATCAAAACGTCTATTCGATGGATTCATATATGACCGCAGCACCCTGTCCTACTCCGATACACATCGTAGCCAAGCCATATTTAACCTTCCGTCTGCGCATTTCATGAAGCAGTGTCGCGCTTATTCTGACACCGCTGCATCCCAGTGGATGACCAATGGCGATAGATCCGCCATTGACATTGACGATCTCTGCGTTGACCCCAAGCTCCCTCATGCATGCAATTGATTGAGATGCGAACGCCTCGTTCAGTTCAATCAGACCGATATCGTCAAGGCTGAGCCCCGCGCGCT
>CAZIAG010000323.1:0-4976 GCA_964537375.1 uncultured Roseivirgaceae bacterium | reverse complement strand
TGATGTGTTTTGTACCCGATGTAGGAGATCACGACGACGGCATCACCCGCTTCGTCGGTCGAAAAGGAGAAGGCACCGTTGACGTCGGTGGTGGCGCCGTCGTAGGTACCCATGATCATGACGTTCGCTCCGGGCACGGGACCACTCCTGTCGGAGACTGTTCCCGTGACGACGGTTTGCGCGACGACCGTCAGCCTGAGGGTGAAAAGGGCAATCGTGGTAATGGTTCGCATAACTTTCTTGCCTTTACACGGTAAAGATTGGGTGGCAGGTTGGGGGAACGCCAATGGTAGTTACCGAGTTGTCGGATGTGTGGGATGGAAAGCCGGAAGGCGGGGATGTGCCGGGTCAGCAATCGACGGTCCGCGTCCCGATCTCGCGATGACGATCGATGAAATGGGAATGGCGGGCTAAATGTTAAGCCCCGGATTCAAAGACTGATAAAGCGTTAACCGATTCTGGCGGATCCAAGAGCCAAGGGGGAATCGACTTTTGATGCAAAAGCGTTAACTAAATGGCGTTGGTTCCTCGTCTTAAAAGACATTCACCACGCGCATGGCGCGGTTCATTTTGAGGTCGTAGTATATGTCCGAGATTTTCTGATAGAACCGGATACCGACGGCCTCGACGACAAGGGCTCTGGATGGGATTTTTGGGTTGGAGAGCTTTGTTTTAAGTCGCACCCTGGCCTGTTTGGCCTTCAGGGAGATGTACTCACTGTACGTGACTTCGCCGGCACCGTCGAGGTTATGGGCTACAGGCACAAAGCCTCCCAATGCCGGTTCGTATTCAATGTCGGAGACCACCCCCAGCGCATGAGCGATACGGAAATGCGTGGCACCTGGCTCGTGCACTACCTCCCTGGGAATTTTGATATCTATTTCAACAACGGAACTCTTGCGCGTCTTAGCCGGCGTAGACTTGATCTTACTGCGAAGTACTGAAGAGAGTTGGCAAGTATTGAACTCGAGGCCTATCAACTTCGACCCCATTTTGGAAAAGAGGAGAGGTCTCTGGCCACGTTTCCCGGAGGTCATTTGCTTAATGGTAGCGCAAACCGACATGAAACGGTTGTGCAACCCCTTAATGAAGTCGTCAACCTTCGAGAACGCGCCGCGAAACGATGTCGATGCAACCGAGTGCGAACCGAATTCCTCCCAATGTTTGCGCAAATTGATGAACGCACGACCTTTCTTCAGCTGTTCTTTCGGGACCCTTCCCAGCTTGCGTACAAAGTTCTTACCGTTGCGAACGTAAAATACCAAATTGCCGATCTTTCCCCGGAGGGGCCCTTGTCCTTCATACCTGGCCATGGGAAATCAGTTTAGTTTGAGAAACAGCAATCCCGTCGTTTCACACTGATCCGATTTTAGCTAATAATCGGCAAAATTGCACGCGTCGACGTGTAGTTTTTTCCTGCCTTGCAACGCGGGATGAGTTAACGACATCGTTCGTCACATCATCACCTGAAGCCCGTTCCTTCTTAAGACCACAGCGCGGGCTCTTTTCAAGTTATTGTCGGACCGGTCATACCTTCTGCTCGGATTTTGACCGGATATTGCTTAGCTCCGGAGCTTCCAAAAAGCTTTGGAAGAGTTTTGAAAAGGCTTTTGAAAGGCTTATCAATAGAAGCAAAATTATGCTGGCCTCCTGACGATTCATAACCTTCAAGAATAACCCCTTTTAATAGCATCCTACCGTAGTGACAGCCTGAATCGAAGGAGGGTTGGCGTGAAACCCCGGGTATAAGGCAGGCAAGCGGTCAATGACCGCTGGAGGCATTTCCTATGCCCTGTGGACCGGTGACCCAATATCGTCCGATGAATCAACGAGCGACGTTAGTTCGCGCGGAATAATTCTGTCCAGGCCTGGAGTGAACCTGACCGCACGACGCCAGTCATTCCTTTAACTCAACCGGTCTCAATCGCAAGACCCGGTTTTGAATCACGGCGCCAACAAAAAGTACCAGGATCGAGCCGAGAAGGATGGTTAATGAAAGTACGCTATAGCGCAGTCCCAAAACCGCCACACACGACAGCAGGCCCGCCATTCCTCCCGTGATCGCTCCAATGGTTCCCAGCTGTTGCCGGTCGCCCTCGAGGACGGTCTGGCAATTCGGACAAGTTATTGTGCTCTTCATTTGCGAGAGGAACGCCACTTTGCGGAAGGGCATTCGCGCCTTACAGTTTACACAGTGCGCCATGGGTCAAATGGTTTCAACTAAGATAGCAAATTGCGTGATCACCCGAAATGGGAATCCCCGGGGGCCGGAATTTCCGCACCAATTCTTAATTTTGGGGCTTATTTCCAAACAAGATGGCCGATTACAGCAAGGACGAGATCAGACGCATCGAGGAGAAGTGGCGAACCGAGTGGGAGAAACGCGGGGTTCATAAAGTAGAGAACAAGTCGGACAAGCCGAAATACTACGTTCTCGACATGTTCCCCTACCCTTCCGGGGCAGGGCTCCACGTCGGCCATCCGCTCGGATACATCGCCAGCGATATTGTCGCCCGCTATAAGCGGTTGAAGGGCTTCAACGTCCTCCACCCGATGGGGTTCGACGCGTTCGGTTTGCCTGCGGAACAGTACGCGATTCAAACCGGCCAGCATCCCGCCATTACCACGGCAGCCAACATCGAGACCTACCGCCGCCAGCTGAAACAGATCGGGTTTTCATTCGATTGGAGCCGTGAAGTGCAGACCTGCGATCCGAAGTTCTACAAGTGGACGCAATGGATCTTCATGCAGTTGTTCAACAGCTGGTACAACAACAAGCCGGCCACCGGCGAACCCGATGGAAAAACAGAGCCGATCAGTACGCTGATTGCTGAACTCGAAAAGAACGGCAACAAGCATATCGACGCAGCGTGCGACGACGAAACACCAATCATCACGGCGGATGCGTGGAAGGCCTTTAATGAGACGGAGCGTGAGCATTTTCTCCAGAACTACCGGATCGCTTACCAGAGTGAGGCGATCGTGAACTGGTGTGCGGCATTGGGTACGGTGTTGTCAAATGACGAAGTAAAAGATGGCGTGTCGGAACGGGGAGGCTACCCGGTGGAGCGCATCCGTATGATGCAATGGAGCATGCGCATCACCGCTTACGCGGAACGACTGCTTAAGGGACTGGATACGATCGATTGGCCTGAGCCGGTGAAAGAGATGCAGCGCAACTGGATCGGGAAGTCGAGGGGAGCGGAATTCGATTTCTCTGTCGATGGACACGACGAGAAGATAAAAGTATTCACCACACGTATTGACACGGTGTTTGGTGCAACGTTCCTGGTGCTGGCGCCAGAGCACGAACTCGTTGAGCAGATTACCTCGTCTGATCAGCGTGAAGAAGTGAACGCTTATGTCAACATCGCGAAAAATCGCAGCGAGCGTGAGCGTATGGCCGAGGTCAAACGCGTCAGCGGTGCATTCACGGGAGCGTATGCCATAAACCCGTTCAACAAAGAACGTATACCGATATGGATTGCCGACTACGTGCTTGCCGGTTACGGCACGGGTGCCGTGATGGCTGTGCCGGGTCATGACGAGCGCGACCATCGTTTTGCCAGGCACTTCCACTTGCCCATTGTACAGGTCGTGGAAGGACCGGACGTTCAGGAGGAGGCGTTTGTCAGCTGGGATGCAAAGATCATCAACTCGGATTTCATGAATGGCATGACGGTACCTGAAGCTATCGATGCGGGTATACGCAAACTGGAAGAGTGGGGTATCGGTCGGGAAAAGATCAACTATCGCATGCGCGATGCCATCTTCGGAAGGCAGCGTTACTGGGGTGAGCCATTCCCCGTATATTTCAAGGACGGCATTCCACAATTGGTAGATGAATCCGAATTGCCGATCACCCTTCCTGACATCGACGAATACAAACCCACAGAAAGCGGTGAGCCACCATTGGCGAGGGCGAAGGGCTGGAAGTATGAGCTAACCACCATGCCCGGCTGGGCGGGTTCAAGCTGGTACTGGTTCCGTTATATGGACGCCCATAACGACAAGGAGTTCGTCAGTCGGGAAGCGCAGGCTTACTGGAAGGATGTCGATCTTTACATCGGGGGCTCCGAACACGCCACGGGGCACCTGTTGTATTCGAGGTTCTGGTGCAAGGCGCTGAAAGACCTGGGGTTCGTTGATTCGGAAGAACCCTTCCGGAAGCTGATCAACCAGGGACACATCCAGGGGATGTCGAAGTTTGTCTATCGCATCAACGGGACGAACAAATTCGTTTCCAAGGGACTTAAAAAGGAGTACGATGTCACGGCTCTTCACGTAGACATCAACCTCGTAGATAACGACGTTCTCGATATTGAGCGTTTCCGTCAATGGCGGGACGATTTCGTCAACGCCGAGTTCATCCTGGAGGACGGAAAGTATATCTGCGGGACGGAAACCGAGAAGATGTCGAAGTCAAAATACAACGTGGTGAACCCCGACGACATCATCGCCACGTACGGTGCCGACACACTGCGGATGTACGAGATGTTTCTTGGACCGCTGGAGCTGTCGAAGCCATGGAACACGAACGGCATCGACGGCGTGTTCAAGTTCCTCAGAAAATTCTGGAACCTGTTCCACGATCAGAACGGCAAGTTCACCGTTTCCGGCGCCGAACCAACCCGGGATGAATTGAAGGTGCTTCATCGCACGATTCGCAAGGTTGCGCACGACATTGAACACTTCTCCTTCAACACGTCGGTAAGTGAGTTCATGATCTGCGCTAACGAACTGAGTGCCCTCAAGTGCAACAAGCGCGCGATCCTCGAGCCGCTGGTGATCGTGTTATCGCCGTACGCGCCGCATATCGCCGAGGAGTTGTGGGAAAAACTCGGACACACCGACACCATTCTCAACGCGGCGTTCCCCGATTACAACGAGCAGTATCTCAAAGAGAGCTCTTTTGAATATCCTATCTCCATCAACGGCAAGGTTCGGGTAAAGATGGAATTCGCCCTCGACATGCC
>CAZIAG010000322.1:0-4990 GCA_964537375.1 uncultured Roseivirgaceae bacterium | reverse complement strand
CTACGAAAAAGTAATGGGCTTCAGTCTGCTGATCACTTTCGACGACCAGGACATTTCCACGGAATACAGCGCACTGATGTCGAAGGTCGTCTCCAACGGCAATGGCTACATCAAATTCCCGATTAACGAACCGGCACAAGGGAAAAAGAAATCGCAGATCGAAGAATATCTCGACTTTTACCATGGGCCGGGTGTGC
The DNA here is from genome assembly GCA_964537375.1 of uncultured Roseivirgaceae bacterium. GTDB lineage: Bacteria > Bacteroidota > Bacteroidia > Cytophagales > Cyclobacteriaceae > Chryseosolibacter. The sequence continues at coordinate 4,793 of CAZIAG010000322.1, read as the reverse complement.
AGCACATTGCCATCGCCACCGATGACATTATTACTACGGTCAGCGAGTTGCGTAACCGCGGCATGGAATTTTTGTATGTCCCCGATGCCTATTACGATGACGTACTGGAACGCGTCGGAAAGATTGAGGAAGATATTCAGGCTCTCCGAAAACTCAACATTCTCATCGACCGCGATGAGGAAGGATACCTTCTTCAAATCTTCACCAAACCGATCCAGGACAGGCCTACGGTTTTCTTCGAGATCATTGAACGCAATGGTGCAAAGTCGTTCGGGAAAGGTAACTTCAAGGCCTTATTCGAATCTATAGAACGGGAGCAGGCATTGCGTGGAAATTTGTAGACAACCTATTTGACTACATGGGAAGGCCAGTGAATCGCTGGCTTTTTCTATTTTTGCGGATCATCCAAACACGACATATGGCTCAGGAACTGCTTGAAATTGTCCAGTCAAAAGCGAACGCGTGGCTCGCCAGTCCGACGATTGATGAAGAAACCAAAAAATCGGTCAGGGCTCAATTGGACAACCCTGACAAGAAGGAGCTTATCGATAACTTTTACAAAGACCTGGAATTTGGCACGGGCGGGCTGCGCGGAATAATGGGCGCAGGCTCCAACTGCATGAACAAATATACAGTGGGGGTTGCCACCCAGGGACTTGCCAACTACCTTAACAAGACCTACAGTGGAAAAAAAGTAAGTGTTGCCATCGCACACGACAGCCGGAACAACAGCCGGTTTTTCGCGGAGATCGCAGCGAGCGTTTTTTCCGCCAACGACATCCACGTCTACCTATTTCCTGAACTTCGCCCAACGCCGCTGTTGTCCTTTGCGATCCGCTATCTGAAATGCCAATCCGGTGTGGTCATTACGGCTTCTCACAACCCGAAGGAATACAACGGGTACAAGGCGTATTGGAACGACGGTGCACAGGTCGTCCCGCCTCACGACAAGAACATTATCGCCGAAGTGAACGCTATACGTTCTTTTGAAGATGTCAAATTCGTTTCGAAACCTGCATTGATTCAGGCGATCGGACCGGAAGTAGATGACGCCTATTACGAAGAGGTAAAAAAGCTGATCCCTAATCGCGATGTCATTGCCCGGCACAAGAGCATACCCCTCGTGTATTCGAGCCTGCATGGCGCCGGTATCACGATGGTACCGAGGTGCCTGAGGGAGATCGGCTTCACGAATATTCATGTAGTCGAAGAACAGGAAACGCCCGATGGAAATTTTCCCACGGTGAGTTCGCCAAACCCGGAAGAACAGTCGGCGATGGAAATGGTGATCAGGAAAGGCAAGGAGGTCGGCGCAACGATGGTAATGGCCACCGACCCGGATACAGATCGCGTCGGCATCGGGGTCCGTAAATCCGATGGTGAGTTCATTCTCCTCAATGGCAATCAGGCGTTCAGCCTGATGATGTATTTTATCCTCAAGAATCTTAAGGACCGCGAAAACGCATACATCGCCAAGACCATCGTAACGACCGAACTGGTCGACGCGATGGCACAAAAGCTTGGCGTCGAATGTTACAATACGTTGACAGGATTTAAATACATCGCCGAGTTGATGGGCCGCCTTGAAGGAAAAAAGCGTTTCATCGCCGCTGGCGAAGAAAGTTACGGATACATGGTCGGCGACTTCGTGCGTGACAAAGATGCCGTCTCTGCATGCGCGTTCTTCGCGGCGTTGGCAGCCAGCGCGGCCGATGAAAACAAATCGTTGTATGACTGGCTCATCGACATGTATACAGAATTCGGATTCTACAAGGAACGCCTCATCAACCTCGTCAGGAAGGGCCAGCAGGGTGAAGCCGAGATCAAGGCCATGATGGAGAAATTCCGAAACAATCCTCCAAAAGAGATAGGCGGTATCCGCGTAGTGCGGCAACTCGATTATAAAACACTGGTTGAAAAGGACCTTGTTGCCGGCTCGGAGAAACCCCTTGACTTTCCTAAATCGGATGTGTTGCAATTCTACCTCGAAGACGGAAGCAAGATCTCCGTGCGTCCATCGGGAACAGAACCCAAGATCAAGTTTTACATTAGCGTAAACACAACGCTGAACACGGCCGGGGACTTCACCGCAATTGATACACAGCTTCAGTCGAGGATTCGCGTCATCGAGCAATACCTGCAATCCGCATAGAACCTCCGTTGATCAAGGGAGAAATCCGACAGGCGGCCGTTATCACAACGGCCACGGTTCTTGCTCTTATTTGGTGATCACGTCAGCGCAAGGTGGTTTCGAATAATTTATTACTTTTAACGAATTATCGAACGAACATGAGCGAAACTGACGGCATCTTCAATATCAATTCGCTGGCCGAGTTGTCCGATCTGATTTGGACTCCGGTCCTTTTTCTGATCATCCTCGGGGGTATATTTTTCCTTTTCTATTCTCGCTTTGCGCAATACCGCTATTTCAAGCACGCGATAGATGTGTTGCGGGGAAAATACGACAATCCCAATGATCCAGGCCAGATCAACGCGTACCAGGCACTGTCAACTGCGCTGGCTTCCACGGTCGGCATGGGGAACATTGCCGGTGTTGCCGTCGCTATTCATACTGGGGGGCCCGGGGCGCTCTTTTGGATGTGGGTAACTGCATTCGTAGGCATGTCGAGCAACTTTTTTACGAGCACTTTGGCCGTGATGTACCGTGGCAAGGATTCGGCTGGACAGATTCAGGGTGGCCCTATGTATGTGATTCGCGAAGCACTGCCCCGTGCATGGTTTCCTCTCGCGGTGCTGTTCTCCGTGTGTTGCCTGGTGGGATGTCTTCCAATTTTCCAGGCCAACCAATTGACGCAGATACTAAGCGACATGCTCATCAACAATGAGCAAACAAAGAATGCGACGTTCAACCTTTTCGGGATTGATGTCAACCAATCCAAGTTCATCATTGGGGTGACCCTTATGGTATTGTCTGGGATGGTCATCATCGGCGGAATCAAACGGATTGGGAGTTGGGCTGGCAGAATGGTTCCCTTGATGATCATCGTCTATTTCGGATCCGTTATCGCCATTCTTTTGATGCATATCACCGAGGTTCCCGGATACTTCGCGATGATCTTTACCGATGCGTTTTCAGCAAGCAACTATGACGGCGATCCTATGCTGGGGGGTCTGCTGGGCGGATTGATCGTAACGGGCGTGCGTCGCGCTTCTTTCTCGAACGAAGCGGGTGTTGGAACCGCACCGATGGCCATTGGTGCATCGAAAACCCAGGAGCCCGTACGGGAAGGGCTTGTCTCTATGCTTAGCCCGTTTATCGATACCATCGTTGTATGTACGCTAACGGCATTGGCCATCCTGGTCACGGGTGTGTGGGAATCTTCGGATTCCAATGGCGTAACGCTCACCCTTACGGCGTTTGAAAGTTCGCTTGGAATCACCGGCAAAATACTCCTCCTGGTGTCCGCGTTCATTTTTGCTGTAACTTCGCTTTTCGCGTACAGCTACTATGGTAATAAGGCGATCTCTTTCCTCTTCGGCGTAAAGGCGGGAAAGTACTACGACTATGCCTACCTGATCACGATCGTATTGGGTGCGGTGATGCAAATGACGGATGTGATCAATATCATCGACCTGGCGTTTGCGTTGATGGCCATACCGACGATGTTGTCAGGGCTTGTACTGGCCCCGAAGGTGATGCGGGAATCGAAAGCCTACTTTGCGCGACTCAAAGGAAAGGAGAAAGAGTTGGTGCGCGAACGCTGATCAAAATCGAAGGATCATTCCCATTTTCCGCGCCCCTTTGAGATGCTGTATTTCCCGGCCCCCATGAAGAACACCGCTATCGCGGTCATCATATAGAAGACGTTGAGCTCGATCATCCAGCCTCCGAAATTGTTACGGGCAAAAACTATGTCGAGGTGGGCGATAAGGATTGATGCGAGCATGTTGAAAGCTACGACCAGGGCGGCGATTCGCGCCTTGTATCCGGCAATCATAAAAAGCGGAGCGAAAAATTCTCCGACAAGATTACCATACGCTACAAATTCCGGCAACCCGGCGTTGCGCACCATGTCCTTGACATGCTGGATTCCGTGAATGAGGCTATTGGATCCGTGCATGATGAGAAGGCCTGCACAGGTCGCTCGGATAATGAGCTTTGCGAGGTCATTGTTCTGGAAGCCGGCCATCAGGCGCTTACCTTTCTTTGTTCCTGCGCGTATGGATAGTCAAACAACCCGTGTTCCTTGATCGCCTCCTCGACCTTATGAGGAACAAACTTCTCCCATCCCTCCTCTCCTTTCCGGATCATAGCCAGCACGTTGTCGGAGATGATGTGCAGGTTGTTGATATTGGCGTCGTTGATATCTTCGAGCTTGTCGTTATCCATCAGGTAACGGAACAACGACTTGAGGTTCCTGGGGAGTTCAGCTTCGAAATCTTTCAACGTAAACAGTTCGTGGTCGGCATCTTTTCTCAGTGCGGGGTAGATGTACAGTTTCACGTTGCTGCCGAAAAGCGACGCGAAGCACTCGAGGATACCGCCCCGGAGATTCGCATAGGTGCTTTCTTCAAACACCTTTTGAAGGGCGTAGATGCCCATCGTGATACCGATCTTCTTCCCCTTGGTGATCCGGGACAGATAGTCCACCAGGCGGTAATGTTCAAAGTAGTTGGAGATCAGCACATTTTGCCCGAGCGAGCAGATGATGTCGGCGCGATGCAGGAAATCGCGCTCGTCAATCTTGCCATCGGGGCTAAGGTCGTTCAGGGTGAGTTCTGACACGAGGACGATCTTGGAGCGATCGACATCGGGTTCGTGCTTGAAATGG
>CAZIAG010000321.1:0-4992 GCA_964537375.1 uncultured Roseivirgaceae bacterium | reverse complement strand
AATAGGCTTCTGCTGTAGTAGGCAGTGCCAGCAGTGAAGGCCCGTCGACGAGATCGAGCCGACAACCCGGTATGAGGCGTATGCCGAGCTTTTTCGCTTTACTGTGAGCGCGTACAATTCCGGCAAACGTATTGCGGTCGGTAATGGCGATCGCCGAATACCCATATTCCGCAGCTTGCTCTACGAGTTCATCCGGATGCGATGCCCCGCGAAGGAAACTGAAGTTTGTCGTTACTTGTAGCTCCGTGTATTTCAAGGTGTTCACGTGTTCATGTTTGGCAAGTGCCATAGGCTCGCACAAACGACCTTTGCGCCTTGGCTGAGACGTAAAGGCACAGCGATCCACGACTCAAAAAGCCAGTGTCTCCGTGCCTCAGCGTTTTCGCGTTGAAGGCGTCCAATTGGATTCATTTAGAAGTCAGTATGCAATAGTTAACCTATGCAAAGAACCCATGCACAAACCATTGTTCATTCCCATTCTCATAATGCCCCAGCCTGAATAACCAATACCGGATACCTTCTTCATCTTCGACACGGTAATAATCCCGGTGTTGTCCGTCCCTGATCCACCACTCCTGTTCTATACGCTCGGGACCGTCTGCGCGCACGATCTTGTGAATCTTTCCCCGGTGACGAAAAAGCATGGGAGGATAATCAGGAATGGGAGCAGTAACTTCAACCCTTTCCGGGTACGGCAGAAGTTGTAGTGGCCGTTGTTTGTCGCCCCTCCAGTACGTAGTGGGCGGTTCATCCAGCGAAGCAGCTTTTTTAAAAGACCGCTCCGGCCAGTAATGCTCTGCCGGCAAATAACGGCAGATCGTATTTCGCCCTACTTTGTTCGACAGGCGGTCAATGAGTTCGGATATCTCTTCCATTCCGGTGGTTTCCTCCCACATTCCTTCCTGCGCTGGAAAATGATCATCGACCTTGGGTGCTTCCAGCACGAACAACTCGATACCCATGCCGGGTTCGATGGTGGGCAGTTTGATCTCGAAAAGCTTGAACAGGTGATGGATATTGTGTGACGGCCTGTTTGTGCCGATCTCCACCTTTTCCATTTTCCCATCCATACGATAACATTTGAGCACTGCGGAACGCAATCCTTTCTGCTCCTGGTGCAACCGCCGGCAGAGGTTTTCCAGCAACTGTCTTAGGGCAATCTCAATACCTCCGGGTGTGACTACCGGTTCAAGACAAGGCAAACGCTCCTGGTGAGGTTCGATGGGTTGCACGGGTTGGATGACTTCCATTTCCTGCCCCAGTGCTTTATCCAGCTGCTCAAGCAATGCTGTACCAAACCTACGACGTAATGAAGACCGCGGCATGTTGATAAACTGCCTGACCTGGTGAAGCCCGAGTTTGTGAAGCCGTTCGACAACATCGGGCTCAAGCCTCAGTGCTTCCGGCGGCAAGGGCATGAGCGCATCGGCATGTTCTCCACTTTTTATGATGAGTGATCCTTTTCCGAAGCGGGCAACGCCCCATGCAACGGTCATTGTATCCGCCATCGCAATGCGCACGGTATATCCGCGTGCATTGAGTTTCCGGGTGATGTCGTTCACGTAACCTTCGTCCCCACCCCAGAGGTGAGAGCATCCGGTGGCGTCAAGGATCAGGCCATCGGGAAGATCGACGGCAACGGCAGGTGAGAAACGGATACACCACTCAGCAAGACGGTTGAGTAATCGCAACGGCAAGTCGGGAATATCATCCTCTACGTTTAACCCTGGAATTATTGCGCGGGCGTCGGCGAGCACCATGCCGCTGGTGATGCCCTGACTTTCGGCGATGGCGTTTGCTGCCGTGATCACCATTCTTCCGTGTGACTGTGTTCTTAAGACAAAGGGGATCTTTTTCAGATCGGGGCCATCCTGTATTCGTTGGCGGATGGTGAACCAGTCCGTGGTGAGATGACGGAACCATATCGATACAAATCGCCGCTGCATATCATCCCGCTTTCGATTGGAGCCCTCCTGTGTATTTCAGTTCTACGTGAACCGGTTCAAATCTGCCGTTTACCCATTTGATCTTCCAGGTACCGGGTTTTCCGTTTTTGATCTTCAGCAATTCGACATTCCATTGAGGAAAGCCAATTCCCGGCAGGTCGTCGATGGACTCGCTCGGCAGCGAAGTGATTCTCCACCGCGAAACGCAGGCAGTTGTGTTGGTGATGGCGGTCTTGTGGATGAGAAATCCCGTTGCATTGCTCTCTTCGACTGCGAGTTGAAGCCGTCGGGATGTGGTAAAACTCAGGTCTCTCAACTCTCCCACGACCGCGCTGACTGCTTTGCACTTGAGTGCTTCTTCAAGCGCCCAGAGTACGTGCTTTTCTTTTTTGAGGTCAATAAAAATAATGCGGTCAGGATCGATGCCGTAGTTTTTTAAAGCGGGTGGAAAGAGGGTTCGTGCACAGCTGATCCACAGGGCCATTCCTTTTTTGCCCAGCAGGTTGGATAAAAGCCCGGTTATGAAGCCACACGTCGTTGCGATGTCTTCAACACGGGTGGATAGAAATTCGTGAACGGCACCGAGCGGAAAGACGTGGTCCGGGAAAGACCGCACAATCGGACCAAGCCCCAGGTCGGTCTTACGGCTGTTGGGTCGCCTAAAGCCCTGTAACTGCAGTATTTCTCCCTGCAGCTTCTCAATAATATCGGCTTTTCTGGCAGTCAACATCACTTTTCTACCTTCATACAAAGGTAAACAAAACTAATATTATTAGAATAATAAACTAATAATTTTGGTGTAATTTATACTCTGAAGTGAAGCTGCCTGCTGGGTTTGGCGGCCTATTTTCCGCAGCGCTTGTTATATTCCATGACGATAATTTCCAGGTCACGGCGACGGAGGTCGCGGTTTTGGATATGTGTTGTTACTTCGGGGCAGTCGCTGAGGTAGGTCGTCAGGCTTTTTCTGAACGACAAGCCACTGGGAATCATCGGGGAGCTGTTTCGGAGCTGTAGAACGTGTTCTATTTGCTGGTATGTTGAGGTTCCCATCCCGGGTCCGCCAGACATAGTTTGGGTAAAGTAGTACAGGAAAAGCTTCAACTCACCGTCTATGACAAGTTGCAGGAAGACATGGCGCGGTCCGAAGATGCCACCAGCGAAGTCATTGTTCACAGAAAGCATCCGATGCTCTTCATTGTTGAAAGTAAAAATGATTTCACGGGCTTCATCGGGACGGAGTACTTTCCGGGTTTTCGATTCGTCGAAATACACTACGCGGTATTGCATTTTTTGAAAATTCGGCCTCGATCCGAGGATCGGCACAGGCACATTGAATACAACTTCCTTAGTGCTTCCGTTGAGGTCAATGATCTTGCCGGGGACTTTACGCGCCTCGACGGTGAGTGTAATCAAAAGGGAGAGGATAATTAGTGTTGGCCGTAGCATCGTAAAATTGAAAATTCGAAGAGATAGAGCAAACGGTATTCCAAAATGTGTTCACGCATTATGCTGTTCTGGTTCGTTCCCGTTACAAAACATGAAACGGGGAACCCGAAAACCGGAGACAACAAACAACCCTGAACTTGAACCTTGAACCTTGAACCTTTTTGTCACTTCATCAACTGAAACTCATACGCCCCGCTAACCGATGCCGTTCGTCCCCCAGCGGCCGTGTACTGAAGGCTCAAGACAAGCGCATTGCTGGAAAGTTCTTCAACGGTAACCAGGACTCCGTCGCTGCGGTTAAGGTTAAAACCGGGAGTCGACGAAGCCGTGGCGAGCGTGAATGAACCCGAGGCCGGCCAGATGGGGGCATTTCCGTTCTGCGTGGTAAAGGTCTTGTCGTTCTTGAAGGTGATGCTGAAGTTCTCGAAAGAACCCGTCAGGGCCGCGCCATCAAGCGTGATCACGGTAGCGCTCCAGGTATGACTGATTTGTTCCATAAATTTTTCCTCGGCTGTAGGGTCGTCGTCACAAGCCGGCAAGACGAGAAGAAAGGGAACAGAAAGCAGGGTCAGTATTCGGATAAGGTTTTTCATGGCTGCTGAAGGATGATTTTTTTGTAGTGAATGGTATTGTCAACCGGTATCCCGATGATGTATGTGCCCGACGGAAGCGGTGTTACATTTACCCTGACCTCCGAATCGTTTTGTGGCTCCGTAGGCCTGGTGTAGCGCCTCCCCTCCATGTTATAGAACGAAATCTCGCGAAGGGCATGCACATTCGGCGCGGCGATGACGAGCCAGTCGCTGACCGGATTCGGGTAAACCTTTAAGACATTGGAATTCGTTTCGGCAATGTTAGTGATCAGGATCCCGCTTCCGGTTACATCCACGCTGGTGGGACCGGATGTTGCATTGGTGGTTAATGAGATCGTCGCATTGTAGTCAGTGTCGGTAGTGGGAGCGAACCCGACTACGAGAATTCGGTTACTACCTTCAGTAATCACCTCCGCGTGGAAATCCGGAGGAACTTGTATCGCTGTGATAGTGACCGCGGTGGTGCCGACATCCTGAAGGATGAACTCCATAAATTTCTGCTCTCCGACGATCACCTCACCGAAGTCTGTGTTGCCATTGATTTCCAGTATCCTCGACGACAAGGTCGCGATTGACGTCAGGTGCTGGAAGGTAGTTGTTATCTCCGGGTTGCATTGCCGTGATGGTTGCCGTTCCTGGTGCCCCCTGAATGGTAATGGTGTTGCCGGAAACGGTCGCGACGGCTGGATTGGAACTGGTAAAGGAAACGGGAAGGCCCGACGATGCTGTTGCGGTCAGGTCAAATGGTTCATCGTTAACTCCTTTTGCAACGAGTTCATTGAACGTTATGGTTTGTTCCGCTTTGTTGATGTTCAACGTTCGGCCTACAGGATCGGCCGCGGCGAAGTAGGCGTTACCGGGTTGTTGGGCGGTGATTGTGACCGTTCCGGCGGCTTTTATGGTAACGGTTCTGCCCAGGATGAAGGCGATGGACGTGTCAGAGCTGGTAAATTCAACGGTTAAGTCGGAAGTCGAGGTAGCAACCAAGTCAAAAGGGGCATCAC